>JBEBHM010001136.1:0-2114 GCA_040080875.1 Pirellula sp. | reverse complement strand
GGCTAAGGCTAAGGTTCAGGACCTTACCGGTACAGCCGTGATCGTGACGGAAGCTGAATTCATCAGGACAGAATCGGACGAATTCGACCGTCTCGGCACCTTGATACACCATGAGGGGATCTCCGCGCAAGGCTCAACGCCTCTTTACAACGCCATGCAGAGTGCTACCGAAATGCTAAGGAAACGGGGCAACAAAGGGAAGAAACTGATTGTAATAAGTGATGGTGCAAATGATTTTGGCGATGATGACGAAAAACTCATTCGAAATCTAGGCGGCTACATAAGCCCGTTCAGCGATCTCAAGAAATCACTCGAAGGTAGCGGGATCGCGCTTTACGTTTTTCAGTTCGACAACAAGGCCTTCTACAAGCAACTTGGATCATCCAACGACAAACTTCAAACCCTCGACCAGGCCAATCGAGATTTGTTTACTCTTGTGAACGCAATGTCAGGAATGGGAAGCATGCAACGCCCTTTCGGTGATTTTGCGTCATTGCAAAAGAGCGTGACGGATTCATTCTCGCTTCCAACGATACGGCTCTCCTACGATGGAGATCCGATTTCTATACCTCTCGAATTCTCCAAAGTGAAGCATGGACTGAAACGTGGTTGGTGCGATATCTCTATCGGTGACTCAGGCTCGAATGACCTAGCTAGCAAATCCAAGGAAGCTGTAAAAACCAGACTGCATATTACTGGCAACGAGAAATTCGAATTGGAATACTCGGAGCAGTTCCGTCAGTTACGAGTGATTCCATTTCCGTTTTCGCCCCCGGACGGCATTGCCCTTAGCGCAAATAATTCCGATCCAGTGTCCAACAGAGACAAGTGGTTCGTTTCGCACAAGATCAACAGCGGCGTTCTTTTTGAGGTCGTCCGCCAAGGCCAGATCCCATTTCAAACCGCAACGGCCAATGAAAAACTGAGTTTCATTCCCCGCTCTCAGTTCGTCTTGGCCACCGTTGAAGCGAGTCCTAAAAATTTACTGCGGCCTCGCTACGTTATTTCGGATTCTAGTTTCACTCCCTCCTATCCCCCCCAGATCGTATTTCCTGCTCTTCAGATCAATCCACGTCTCGAGAAAAAGGTTCTGTTCAACTTTTGGTTTTCGGACGAATTCCCACTTAGTTACCTGGAAAGCGTGTCGCTTGGGGATGGAGAATCGGTCGACGCAAGGACTGGGAATGCGAGGCTCAAATGCGACAAGACCCAAATAACGATCAAATTGGCTTCGGCTCCCGATAATCGAGTGTTTGTCTTATGTCCAACTGCCCAATCCTCAAGCCGAGAATTCTTTGCGGCAACCGACAGTGCCGAAGGCGAAGAATTTCATACATTCGATTTGCAAAACGATTCCAACCGAAGAGAAGTTTTCTTGATTGACGAGAGCAAATTGAAACAAGCAGTCGCCGATGGCAAAGTCCACCATCGGTCTGCTGAATACAAACTCACCAAATAGCGAACGACATGTCGCCGTCCTTTGAGGACAATTGTTACAAAGGGAATCTCTTTGAATATGCTGCGGCAAATGCTCTCTACGTCCGATGCAATTACGGCGATAGCTTGAAATCTGTTCGGGGTAGGCAATCGAAATAGGATTACGACAGTACGGGAATACAGAAATGAAACACTTCAATTGGTACCGATTATTTTCCGCAGGCATTTCACTCGCGGTGGTTGTAGCTTGTGCGAATTCGTCCTTGGGGCAGTGCGCTTGCAACAATGCCAACATGGTGTCCGAAGGGGTCGTTTACGGATCCGTTTCGGCCGGTGACGTACTTGGTCCTGATGCGCTGCTCGAGGAGAGCGACGATCCCGCCAAAATCGTGAATTTGACCGTCGTCGTGCACGAAAAAGCCATCGTAAGCGTCAATGGTGAACCGACCGTCACCATGGGAACGGTTCGTCCCTACATCGTTCGTGGACTGAAGCCTGGCAAGACATACAAATTCGAAATCCAGGGACTTGTTCGGCAGCCCAAGGGAGATGTGTATGTGGCTAAAGAGACGATTACGCTCAAAGCCGGCGAGTCGAAACAAGTCGTGCTTAACGTCCGACGCGCCAATCGCAGTGAATACCCACCGCCCCCGCCACCACCACCCGCTCCAATGGCC
>JBEBHM010000015.1:0-28662 GCA_040080875.1 Pirellula sp. | reverse complement strand
CACTTGATGTTTACATTACCAAGGCGTTGCTAGCTTTAGTAATTGGTAACGAATGTACCGCTTGAATCGCTGTTGTTAATTAAAAAATCGACCACTTGTTCAAAAAATGTTTACTATGCGGCTACCCGCCAAAACACGGCAGGGGTAGTTGCGATTCTTGAAAAATGTTTGCTGCGGACTCCCCTCGCAACGTGAATACATGACTAGCACCGGTGCAACCAGTTGTTACTGTGGAGACGAATAGAAAGACCAACCGCGGCGGATGATTTTGTGCGCCACGCGACGGTCCATCCGTCTCGGTCTAATGCAATGTTGGGTCGTGCAAGTTCGCGGAATTCTTCGGCACGTTGCGGATACCGTTTCACATAGTCGTTCAGCCAACGTATTCGAGCAGCACTAAACGCCTCATTCAAAACGTCATCTGGATCTACTCGACGCGCGAGCGACGGATCGATTCTGCGTTCTAGCATCGCCGAAAGCCGAGGGCGATATTCCTCGAACTTTTTTCCCAGACTAGCAAAACTGGAGACGGATTCAGTCACTCAAGATTCCTTTAAAGTCACCATGTTTTTACAACGCAACGAGACCGTCGTCTCAAGATTAACCGAGAGTTTGGCGAAAAACCTTACAGCGGGATCGCAGTCAACAAAGATTTTTTCCGATTCTTTGATCCATTTGCGAAACAAATCGCAGGTGTTGGCAACATCGGATCAATAAAAACGTCTCGTCTAACGTGCTACGGTGGCGGCGTTCGGCGAGAAGTGTCGAAATCGGTCTTTTTTGGTTCAGCCGCCGACGTCGTTGGCTCGGCGGTCTTCGAGGGCCTCTTCCCAGAGTGACTTGGCGTCTTGCTGAAGTCGGGCGCCAACCTGAGTGATAACATTCATGCAGAGATAATTGGCGCCGCGGGCTGCCAGCGTCGGCGAATAGCCGTGCGTTATTCCATACAAAAATGCACCTGCAAACATGTCGCCCGCACCGGTCAAGTCGACTGGGTGACACGCCGTCGCGGGCGCGTGCGATTCCTCGTCGGCGAATCGAACGAATGCGCCGTTCGGTCCATCCGTTACCACGCAATTGGGGACCAAGCTTCGGAGCTTTTCGAATGCCACCTCGCTCGATGTGGTCTTGGTCACAGCCATGGATTCCGGTGCATTGCAAAAAAGCAAGTCCGCGTGCTGTAGCGCATCGTGAAACGCATCTCCAAATACCTCCGGCACAAATGCATCGGAGCAGGTGATGGCTACTTTCGTTCCAGCGTCTTTCGCGGCGCCGAGGGCTTCTCGGATCGCAAGTTGGCCGGTGGCAGGGTTGGCAAACACATAGCCCTCGATAAACAGCCACGTCGAATTCGCAATCCGCTTATGATCGACATGCCGTGCGGCCAAATGGCTTGCGACCGCCAGACAAGTTCTCATCGTTCGCTCCGCATCGGGCGTAATGAGAGCCAAGCATGTGCCGGTCGTTTCCCCAAAAATGATCGGATTTCCAATGGCAATTCTTAGGTCGTTGAACTCCTCAGCGTAGTGCAATCCATACCGATCGTCACCGACACATCCAATAAACGCTCCCCGACCACCCAACTGAGAAAGACCGATAATCGAGTTGGCCACGGAGCCGCCGCTGACCAATTTGAGTTCTTCGTTCCGTTCGGCGAACAGTTTCAGGAGCGACTTTTGTTCGTCGGCTTCGACCAGCCGCATGGTCCCTCGCTCGAAGCCCAGCGCTTGGAATTCCGTCTCATTCAACTCCAAGAAAATATCAACGATTGCATTCCCAAGTCCACAAACGTCATAGTCACGCATCGTTAGTTCGTACTTTCCCATCTACCTGGCAAAAAAATTCTTCGGCAACACAAGGTCGGCCAAGCGTCGATTGTCGCCGCAACTTGGTATAAAGATTCCCCCCGAGTGCCTCCGAATTCTAATCCAGTTTTGACAAGTAGGTAGTCCAACATGACATCAATTCCTGAATCACTGCTCCGCGGATGTCGCATGTTCGATTTGACGGGACAGCGTGCCATCGTGACGGGCGGTTCGCGAGGGCTAGGCAACGCCATGGCCATTGCGCTCGCAAGTTGCGGTGCGGACGTGGTGATAACGGCTCGATCTGAATCCGATGCATCCGATTCGGCTAACGCGATTGCGGCGGCTACGGGTCGGCGCGTTCATGGATTCAGCTTGGAGATTCAAGCGAGCGACGCGATTCCGGCCTTTGTTGAAAGGGCGGCGGGCGCGCTTGGCGGTATCGACATCTTAGTCAACAACGCCGGTATCAACATTCGTGGCCCAATCGAATCCCTAAGCTTGGAAGAATTTCAAAAAGTAATCGATGTCAACGTGACAGGCTTGTGGTGTATGACCAAACATGTTCTACCCTGGATGAAACAAAAGTCCTACGGTCGCATTATCAACTTAGCGAGCACATTGGGTGTCGTCGGTCTTGCGAATCGCTCACCGTATGCCAGCAGCAAAGGGGCCGTGGTGCAAATGACCCGTGCGCTTGCCATCGAGTTGGCAAAGGATGGCATTACCGTCAATGCGATCTGTCCTGGTCCCTTCTTGACGCCGATGAATGAACCCATTGCGAACACCGAGGATGCCAAAAAGAATATCCTAGGCGCAACCGCATTGGAGCGATGGGGCAGGCTCGACGAGATCCAAGCTCCCGTCGTCTTTCTAGCGAGCCATGCCAGCAGTTACTGTACAGGCAGCTTGCTCACCGTGGATGGGGGCTGGACGGCGCGCTAGTGGAAACCGTCAAGGTTTTCGAGGCGTTGTCGAAACGCTTGACGCGTTCCGCTACGGTAGAAATTGGCAACGTCATTTAGGTAAGTTTGCTGGTCGCGTTTCCGGCTCGGCGAGCAGGGGTTCTCGCAAGGCTGGCTGCAATTTCTTGAACGGCTTCGAGCAATCCCAATTCGAGGTCGTAGAAATCAGAATCGCATTCGATGGAGTCTTCGCGGGTCGAGCAAACGAACTCATCACCCAAGAAGAATACATTCGAGTGTTCAAAGCATGCGTCCACTTCTTGAGCGGAAATGGCCTGAAGATCGAGTGGAGATTCAGCAAGCTTAGAGAACTCAGTGAGTTCGTTGTTTCGAACATCCATACGAAACTGCCCCCAATCCGTTGCATGGATAAATGGCTCAGGCGGATCGGTTTTATCGATCGAAGATGTTGGAAGGAATCTCATACTTTAGGCGGTAGGCGGTAGGCTGTAGGCGGCTGTAGGCTGTAGGCTGTAGGTCAAAACCAATACAATTCAACTTAGAACGCAGATGGAGGGCAGGAGCCGGGCTTGCGCGTCCTGAGAGTGGTCTTTCCTTGAAAAAAATCGAACCGTTCAGATTGCAAGGGTTGCAACGACGGATTGGGCCTAGAGAACCTATCGACTGATTGCGAATCAGGGTTCGGCTCGTTATTATGCAGCACCCTATTGCGGACCCGCGTGTCTAGCGCCTCATACGATTAATAATGCTTACGATCCAGGATGCCATCGACGCTGCGAATCAACATTTGCGCTTTGGTCAGTTCGAGGCGGCCGCAAAGATTCTTCAGCAAATCATTGACACTGTCCCTCACCACGCGGAGTCGCACAATCTACTTGGAATCATTGCGTGTCGACAGGGCAAGTATCTGGAAGCCGTTCAACATATCCTGCGAGCGATTTCGATTCAGGGGGACGAGCCCTCCTACCACAGCAACCTTGGAAATGTATTTCAATCGCTTGGTCAATTGGACCGTTCAATCGCATGCTACCAACGATCGCTCGAACTAAAGCCCAATTCGATTGCTGCACTGGTCAACTTAGGAAACGTGTTTCAGGACAAGGGAGAGTTCGACCAAGCTATCCATTTTTACCGCCAAGTCCTAACGATCAATCCACTCTCCCCCTCAGTCGAGTTGTACCTTGGGGATGCATTCATGGCAAAGCGGGAACTCGATGAAGCCGTGAGACACTACAGAACGGCCATTTCTCAGCAGCCAAACCACCCTCAGGCGCAAAACAATCTTGGAGTTGCCTATTCCAAGCTTAAGAAAAATGACGAAGCCATTGAATGTTTCCGCCACGCGATTGAATTGAACCCGAGATTTGCAGACCCACATGCCAACCTGGGAAACGCACTCATGAGTCAAGACAAGTTCGAAGCAGCGCTTGCTTCCTATCAACGTGCATTCGAACTTGACTCATCCAACGGCCAGCACCTGAGCAACCTCGGACTCGTTCAGGTTGCACTCGACCGAATGGATGACGCAGTCGCAAGTTTTCATGAAGCGTTGGAACTTGCGCCTGGATCTGCACCCATCCTTTCGAATTTGGGAAACGCATACAAACAACTTGGCAAGTACGACGAGGCCATCCGGTGCTTTCGGAACGCGATTCAGGAAGACCCAACATTTGCAGAAGCTTACTCCAATTTAGGAGCGGCCCACACAGCCATCGCGTGCTTCGATGACGCCATCGAAAGCCTGCGAATTGCGATGCAGTTAAGACCCGATTATGTTGATGCCTGCGTGAACTTAGGAATCGCCTTGACCGCCAAAGGGGATTGCGCCGCAGCGGTCGGTTGTTTCGAGCATGCACTGAAAATCGACCCCAATTGTGCGAACGCATTTTCAAACTTGGGAAATGCGCGGCGAGAACAAGGTGACTTGAATTCAGCGATAGATTGCTACCAAAAGGCGATCGACCAAGTGCCTGGTTTTGCAGACGCGCATTGCAACATGGGACTTGCGTTGAAAGATCTCGGTCGACTGAACGACGCAATCGCGAGTTACCAGCAAGCCCTTAGATTCATGCCTGGGCATGCTGTTGCGAACTACGGTCTCGGACATTTACTCCTATTGACTGGGGATTGGTTGCAAGGGTGGCCCAAGTACGAATCGCGATGGAAAACGCCCGGCTTTACTCCTCGCGTTTTTTCGGAGCCCAAGTGGGATGGCGGAGCGCTTCATGGACGAACGATTCTACTCTATGCGGAGCAAGGATTTGGTGACACGATTCAGTTTGTACGGTTCGCGTCACATGTCCAACAGCTTGGTGCAAGAGTGTTGTTGCAATGCCCTTCATCGCTCATCAAATTGTTTGGTGGTTTGATTGGCGTCGACAAATTGATTTCGGATGACGAGCCGCTGCCACCGTTCGACGTGCAGTGTCCGCTCATGAGTGTTCCAGGAGTATTGAACATTCAAGTTCACAACTTACCGTGTAATATTCCCTATCTGTTTGCGGATCCAACGTTGATTGAGAGGTGGAAGCTACGAATGGCGTCCCAAACCGGCTTCAAAATCGGGATCTGCTGGCAAGGGAACAAGAAATTTCGAGACGACCGGCATCGTTCGATGCCATTAGCGAATTTCGGCCCATTGGCTTGCATCCCTGGAGTTCAGTTATTCAGTTTGCAAAAGGGGGACGGGTCAGAGCAAGTGGGTAGCTTTAGGGCGCAGTATCGGATCATCGATTTCGCGGACGAATTGGACGTCCAATCTGGGGCCTTTATGGACACAGCTGCTGTCATGGCAAACTTTGATCTTGTAATCACGGTAGATACGATGACCGGCCATTTGGCAGGAGCGCTGGGGGTTCCAGTATGGTTGGCGTTGGCTCAAGTACCCAATTGGCCTTGGCTATTGGGCCGTTCTGATACACCTTGGTACCCCACGATGCGGCTCTTTAGAAAATGTGGTCCCACTTGGGACAACGTATTTGGCGAAATGGCTTCAGCTGTACGACTGTTGATGAAAGACCGAGAGGACTCAAACCATGACAACTGATTTGCCTGTAGGATCCGTAACTTTAGAGATGATGCGCAGCCATTTGTCGGTTCCACTGCTGTGCGATGCGCTCGATGGAATTGGGATGCGGCATCAGTCGCCGTCCCTCTCGCTATTGGCAATGACTGCACCTGCAGGCGGTTTGCCGTCGATGCTCATCGGGTATTGCAAAACAACGCTTTGGGCGGAAATGGCGCATGTGGATCCTGAGCCGTACGCGTTGGAGCTTGCAGCGGTTGACAGTTGCAAGAGAGACGACGTCATCGTCTGTGCCGCCAACGGATCGATGCGATCGGGGATTTGGGGTGAGCTGTTAAGTACGGCAGCCCGCAACTGTGGATGCGCTGGCGTGTTGGTCGATGGCGCGGTGAGGGATGTATCCAAAATGCGATCCATGGGGTTCAATGTCTACGCCAGGGGAAGCAATCCCTTGGACAGCCGAGACCGTCAGCGCGTAATCGACTACGATATAGATCTTGAACTTGGCGGCGTTCGTATCGCACCTGGCGATTTGATCGCCGCCGATGAGGATGGTGTCGTCGTGGTCCCAAAACGGGTTGTGGACCAAGTGACGCACACCGCATGGGCCAAAGCCCACGCAGAAAACGAAGTCCGAGCTGCCATCGCAGGTGGCATGTCAGCAACCAAAGCATTTCAGAAATACGGAGTTCTTTAATCGATGTTAATCTTTGATGCGCACCTCGATCTGGCTTTGAATGGCGTTGACTGGAATCGAGACCTTAGGCAATCGGTCGACGATATTCGAGCACAAGAATCGACTCTTGAGATGTCCGAAAAGGGTCGTCAAACCAATACCCTCAGCCTGCTTGAATTAAAAATGTCGGAAGTTGCCGTTTGCTTGACCACGATGCTGGCCCGACAGGAGCAGCCCATCAATCACGATTTTGGCTGGACCAGTCCCCATACTTGCTATGCCATGGCGCATGCACATCTGGCCTACTATCGAGCGCTGGAGCGGGACGGTTATGTCAAAATGTTGAGGAGCAGCGCCGAACTCAACAGCCATTTCGACGCTTATCGAAACTCGCCGAAAGAGACGCCGCTCGGGTTTATATTGACCATGGAGGGGGCAGATCCCATCCTGACGCCCAAAACGATTTATGAATTCCATGAGGCTGGCTTGCGCGCATTGGGACTGACTCACTATGGAACGAATCGCTATGGCGGGGGAACACGCAGCGAAGTCGGCTTGTCGCTGGACGCAATTGAACTGCTTAAGTACTGCCAAGAGTTGGGCATCACGATCGATATGACGCACCTGTCCGACGTTGCGTTTTGGCAAGTTGCAAAGAACTTTCAAGGCCGCATTCACGCAAGCCATCAGAATGCAAGAGCGATTTGCAATTGGCAGCGACAGTTCAGTGACGAGCAAATTCGACTGGTCATCGAGCGTGACGGGGTTCTGGGCGTTTCGATGGACGTCATCATGCTTCAAGATGGATTCGTTCGAGGAAAAACGAAACCTGCGGCAACACTTGAACGAGCCGTGGATCAGATTGATCACGTGTGCCAACTGTCGGGATCGATTCGGCATGTCGGTATTGGAAGCGATCTGGACGGCGGATATGGTAACGAGCAGACTCCCGCCGACCTTAACCGTTATCGCGATATGCAAACGTTGTCGGCCATCATGCAGCGCCGGGGATTTTCACGCACCGACATCGAAAGTTTCTTTCACGGAAATTGGATGCGATTTTTTGGCGAAGTGCTATAAGGCGAGCGGCAGAGAAGAATCGACCGTAGCGGAAGCCCGCAAGAATCGAGAACTCAAGGAATTCTTGCGGGCTTCCGCTACGAAGAAAGGTATGTCTCATTCCGCCGCTCGCCTAAGAACGACACTTGTTCGATTCATTCCAGCACCAGTTCCTTGCAATGGAATGGTCCGAAGCGCGGCCACTAACATATTGATGGCCGTCGATAAAGAATCGCAATTCCAGTTCCTTGGCTTGGCTCAATCCGATGCGAGTCGACGTTTGAACGGTAAAGTCAACTCGCGAATCAACTCGCTCGATCCACATGGTGTCGCTCTCCCATAGGCAATGGCCGTCCAAGGTTGTGTTGATTCCCATCGCTTGGCATAGTTTTCCTGGCCCATTGGTCAGTTCGCGAACAGAGTCCACGGGACGATTCCGCTGCATGATTTCCATTCCGTCCTCGGGTTCGATAGCACGTATCAAGACGGCAGCCCCAAATCCGGATGGCTCAGTCACGACGTTCATGCAGTACCGACTGTGGATGGCGTAGACGTACAATCGACCTGGCGGGCCAAACATGGTTTGATTTCTGCGGGTTACCCCACGCGCAGCGTGACATGCGGGGTCGTTTTCGGATAGATAAGCTTCCACCTCGACAATCCGTCCAGCGATACGTCCGTCAATCGAATCATAGACAAACCGTTGACCGAGAAGCCGACGAGCTACCACCAACGTCGGTAGCTGGAAAAAGCGTTTTGAAAACCTCGTCATATAGTATTTCAGTAGTCAAGCACCGGATTTGTCAGTGTTTGGATGTAATGTAATTGCCATTATTGATGTACAATTAAGCGATGAAGTCGACACCGTCCAAGACTCTTTTGCAGAAATCCACCAAATCGGGGCCGCCTGGTGTGGTTTATCATTGCGTTTGCGGTTTTGAATTTCGAGTCGATCCCAACATAGGCGGGGAGTGTGCACACTGCAAGCGCTCGGTCAAAGCCGAAGCGCTTCAAAGCGCTTTGAGTGCAACAATTTCGATTTCGAATTTGCACGTCGAGGAGGACGTACACCACTTCGAATTCGACCATGACGAGCAGATTGCCAACCGAGTATACGGTCACTTTCGTCTCGATCGAAAATTGGGAGTAGGTGGAATGGGTTCCGTCTTTCGAGCGCTGGACACTTCGCTCCAACGTTATGTGGCGGTCAAAGTCATGCGCAACGTGGGGCAATGCGTGGATTCCCGAATTGCCTCCATGCTTCGAGAAGCCGTTGCACAAGCTCGGCTCAATCATCCCAATGTTGTCACCATCTACTATGTTGGCCGGCAGGAAGAAGAGCCTTTCCTTGCGATGGAGTTAATCGCCGGCCCAACGTTGGCGGAAAAATTAAAAACAGATGGCTCCATTCCGTACGCAGACGCGATTCGGTATGCCATTCAAGTCGCGTCGGCCATGCACCATGCTTCGCAATTCGGTATCGTGCATGCTGATATCAAACCGGGCAACTTGCTCATTGCAGGCGACAGGCGGATTAAGCTATCGGATTTCGGGTTGTCGCGAATCCAGAGTGACACTGATCGCAACCACACATTTTCCGGAACTCCAGCTTATGTCGCGCCGGAACTCATTCAGGGTGTCGCGTTTAGCATTCAGTCCGACATGTACGCATTGGGGGTAACCCTTTTTGAGTTGGTGTTTGGGCGATTGCCATTTGAGCTGCAGGGAGGTTCCGTTCGAGAACGAATCGAGACGCATTTATCTGCCGAGATTGAATATCCGCTCGTGTGGCCAACGGCGATTCCGAGAGAATTTGCCGACGTCATCAATCGCTTGCTCGCCAAAGACCCACAAGATCGGTATTTAGATTACGAAGAGTTAATGCACGATCTCAAGCTGATCGAACCCGTCAGCACGACGACTGCAGGGTTAGCGCTACGAGCCATGGCCTATTGCATTGACCAATTGGCATTGCTGCTATGCATTTCACCCTTCGCGTTCACAATTTTCTTTCTCAACAGCGATTCACCAATGGTGCGGGGTTATCAGTGGCTGACTCCGATCGTGGCGTTCTTTTCGTTGATCGTACCCGCAGTCTATTTGACGTTGATCTACCGGGGGTGGAGATCGATCGGTCGTTATTTGTTCCAATTGAACATCGTCGAAGAAAATGGGTTGCCGCCAAGACAGGAGCAGATGGTTTCGCGAGAAGTGTTACGGAATGCCTTTGCATGGTTTTTCCCCTTGCTGCTCTATGTCGACCCAAACCGGGAGGATAGCCATGTGGTTAGCAGAATCCTCGAAGGAATCTTGGTTCTGTTTTTGGCGGTGGATTGGGCAACGACCATGTTGCTCAAGGGCCGAAAGTCATTGCACGACCACCTGTTTCGGTCGCGTGTAGTGCTTGCGGTTGATCGCGACTCGGAATCCCAATAGGATGCTCCAATATTGATTCCGCACTCGCATACGCCTAGTACGAGACTAGTCCATTTCATGCAACAAGTTCAGGTCCAACTCGCCGAGCGAAGCTACAGTGTGTGGATCGGCACGAACTCACTGAATCAGATGATCGAAACGTGGGTCGGTCAGTTGCCCGGTTGGTCGCATGCTGTCGTGATCGCGGACGAGAACGTCGTTGGTTTGGTTGCGGAAAAGGTCCGAGTGCAACTAGAGCATCATAAGAAACGGGTCACCTTGTTGACAGTCAAAAGCGGCGAGGAGAGCAAATCGATTGTCAATTTGGCCTCCCTATGGGAACAGATGCTCGCCTGCCGAACCGACCGAAAAAGTGTTGTAATTGCGGTGGGCGGAGGAGTCGTAGGTGATTTGGCTGGATATGCGGCGGCTAGCTACATGCGTGGGTTACGATTTGTGCAGGTACCAACAACCCTGCTCGCGATGGTGGATAGCAGCGTCGGCGGCAAAACGGGCATCAATTTACCTGCTGCAAAAAACATGATCGGAGCCTTTTGGCAACCGCATGCGGTTTGGATCGATACGCAATCGCTCGTCTCGTTACCCGATCGGGAGTATCGCAGCGGGTTAGCCGAAGTAGTGAAGTACGGAGTGATCCTCGATGACGTCTTCTTTGATTACTTGGATGCGAATGCGCAAACCATTCTGCAGCGCACTCCAGATCATGTTCAGCACTTGGTGCGTCGGTCGTGTGAACTCAAAGCCCAAGTCGTCTCGCAAGATGAACGAGAAACAACGGGGCTCCGGGCCATTCTGAATTAT
Organism: Pirellula sp.; assembly: GCA_040080875.1. Taxonomy (GTDB): domain Bacteria; phylum Planctomycetota; class Planctomycetia; order Pirellulales; family Pirellulaceae; genus JBKCUI01. The sequence continues at coordinate 17,934 of JBEBHM010000015.1, read as the reverse complement.
GGGCATACGTTCGGACATGCAATCGAAGCCAAGACTGCTTACGGACGGTATCTCCATGGAGAAGCCATTTCGATTGGAATGACGATGGCCGGTCGGTTGGCTGTCCGACTAGGCCTATGGAACGATGATGGTTTAAACAGGCAAACAGCGCTATTGAAACGGTTCGGGTTACCGGTTGATTTCCGTGGCATAGAGGGCAATGATCTTATCGAAGCGATGCAAATGGACAAAAAGACGGAACATGGAAAATTGAATTTCATTTTGCCGACGAGAATCGGACATGTTCAAAGCGTCAGCGGCGTTTCAATTCCGGATGTACGCACCTCGATTGAATAATGGATGCCCAGTACACCAACGTACAATCAAAGGATTCATGGACGATGTTTCAAAGGAGTAGGTTTGACCGAGTCTGGGTCCTGGCCGGAATAGGGGCAGTGTTCTATTGGCTGTCTCTGCCTCCGTGCAAGCAACCTTGGGCTGCCTTTATCGCTTGCGCATTTTGGACAGCCATCGTCGCCAAAGACTGTCCACTGCCCCGTCGCGATTATTGGAACATCTGGTTCGTAAGTTGCGCGCTGTGGTTGGCCTTGTTGCAGGGAATTCGCTTGGCAAATCCTATGCTCTATCCTGGATGGGTGGCTCTATCACTGTATGTCGCAGCTTATCTACCATTGTTCGTTGGGATCGCGCGATCCTTGCGAGCCAGTCTGAAGTTGCCGTTGGCTGTGTCGGTTGGAATTGCATGGGTCAGTTGCGAACTGGTCCGGGCTTACTTTGTTACAGGGTTTTCTGCATGCATGTTGGCACATAGCCAAACACCTTGGCCATTCATGTTGCCGTTGGCTGCTCACTTAGGAGGCTACGGCGTTAGCTTGCTCGTCATGGTGGGTGGTGCAGTCCTCTATGGATGGGTCGCGTGGGGGACATCCTCATCGAATCAAGCAAGCGATCGCAATGCAGAGCTTAGACTGACGGAGAATGTCATCGGATCAATCGTTGTTGTCGGAGCTATCGCAGGATCAGCAATTTATCTGACTGCGCACGAACGCTCCGTTGCGAATCTGGCTTCGCAAGAACCGCTCGGACGATTCTTGATCATTCAAGAGCACATGCCGACGATTTGGGACGGCGATCCTAACAATTCCAGGATCGGCTGGGAACGCTATGAACAACAAACCTACGCCTCAACACCATCGGCTCTCACGAAGAGTGTGGACGCAGTGCTTTGGCCGGAAAGCACGTTCAGTGTAGGAGTGCCATGGATTGAGTGGGACGGCAAACCGATTCGTCAGGCCGATGGCAATTTGACTGCCGAGGAGTCTGCAAATGGAATTGAGTCGTTAAGAACATCATTTCAAAACAAATTGAGTCGAATCTGTGGGGCGTTTGGAAAACCATACCCTCACCTTTTGGTAGGGTCCGATGTTTGGCGAATCAAGGAAGGCGAAATGAGCATCCTAAATTCTGCACTTTGGATTGATCCGAATATGCCCAACGGAGTCGAGTACTACGCCAAACAGCACCTGGTCATGTTTGGGGAATACATTCCAGTGTTTCATTGGTTTCCTGAGTGGTGCTCTTCGCTAGGGCTCCCGTTGCTCACTGCGGGCGATCACGCGACCGCGTTTCAGCTTGCATCTGGCACGACACTGTCGACCACCATTTGCTTTGAAGATGTCGTGCCGCATATGGTGAGATCGAATATCGTCAAACAAACGCAGACGGGTAAAGCACCTGATATTTTGGTGAACCTAACAAATGATGCGTGGTTTCGGGGATCCAGCATCCTCGATCATCACTTGAACAATGCCATCTTGGCTGCGGTGGAGAATCGCAGGCCGATGTTGGTTGCTGCCAATCATGGCATTTCGGCTTGGATTGATGGCAATGGCCGAGTGATTCGATCGTTGCGACGGCTTGAGGGAGGTTCCATTCTTGCCCAACCAATACCAGATGGCCGGTGGGGAGTGTGGCAAATGATAGGAGATTGGCCGGCGAGAATCATCGCAATGATTGGATTTTTCCCGTTGCTCTTAGGGCTAGCAAAAAGAATCCTGCAACTCCGGGCCTTGCCTGTGGAAAATCGTTCGTGAGAATCCAGGAACTTTCAAGGACTTAGCCTCATCTAAGTGCGGCCCGAAAACTCGTTTCGTGGAGACCACCCGCGATGTTGGATTTGTTTCGCGAGCGCGACCGCTCGTCCCGACGACTTCGATCGCCCAAGCGGTTGATGATTGAATCGCTCGAGAATCGCCAACTCATGGCGATTGATTCGGCACTGCATATCACCAGTCAAGTTGCGGATCCGCACGAACTGTTGGTTCAATTTCGATCCTCAGAGCCCGCGGCGCTCGTTGGGCAGAGCTTTGCTGGCTCTAGGATTGCTAAGCAGCTGACGGATGACGGCTGGTTTCGAGTAGATGTCGGTGCAAGCATTCCGCTGCCTCATGCCTTGGCCGCATTTCAGAACCGTTCCGATGTCCTACAGGCAACTCCAGATTTTGCCATTCGGAGCCAGGCCCTGCCCAATGATACTTCGTTTGGATCGCTTTGGGGTCTTGCCAACCAAGGTGCGCAAGGTGGCACAGCGAATGCGGATATCAACGCAACTCGGGCTTGGGATTTCGGAACAAGCTCTCAAGTCATTACGGCCGTTATCGACACGGGTGTGGACTATCGGCACCAAGATCTTGCGGCAAACATTTGGTCGAACACGGACGAGATCGTTGGCAACGGAATCGACGACGACCGTAACGGATATGTGGATGATGTGCGAGGTTGGGATTTTGCCAACAACGATAGCGACCCGATGGATGATAACGGGCACGGAACGCATGTGGCCGGAACGATCGGGGCGATTGGGAACAACGGGGTCGGGATCGCGGGAGTGACTTGGTCGACGAAGATCATGCCGCTCAAGTTCCTGGACAAGGGAGGAAGCGGAGCCCTCAGCGACGCGATCGAAGCGATCAGTTATGCGCGCGTCAATGGAGCCAAGATTATCAACGCGAGCTGGGGCGGTGGCGGATTCGCATCCGCTCTTCAGTCCGCGATAACTCAATTTCAAAACGCCGGAGGGATCTTTGTAGCGGCGGCGGGCAACGAAGGATCGAACAATGCGACCACGCCATCGTATCCCGCGAACTACACCAATGTCATTTCCGTTGGGGCTTCGACTCGTTCCGATACGTTGGCCAGTTTTTCTAACTATGGAACCAACGTTCAAATCGTAGCTCCTGGACAAAGCATCCTAAGTACCTTGCCGAATAATGCCTATGGCACTCTGAGTGGTACGTCGATGGCAACGCCTCACGTGTCGGGTGCGCTGGCATTGCTGTGGGGACAGAACCCAACCTTGACTGCGGCGCGCATCACGAGCGCCCTGCTCAACAACACCGACAACGTCTTGCGAGGAAGCCAATCCAGGTACGGAAGACTGGACGTTGGCAAGGCCGCAGAGGCGTTGAAGCAGGTTTCGCCTCCCACTACCACTCCTCCGACCACACCTCCAGCGACCCCTCCGACGAGCGTGCAACCCGCGGTGCGTACATATGGAATTCAAGGAACCATGCCCCTGCGCGACGCAACAACCACGAGTGTGTCAGTGCATCGATTTGCAATCGATGTTGCAGACGATGTGACGATTGCCGACTTGAACTTGGTACTAAGCATCCAGCATACGTATGCCAGCGACCTTTCGATTCGACTGATTGCGCCGGACGGAACGTCTCGGTTGCTAATCAATCGCCGGGGAGGAGCCACGTCGAACATTCAAGTGACCCTTTCGGATGAAGCCGGTGCGAGCATGAGTTATCTCAGTGCGATTCGTGGTACCGTGCGACCGGAAACCAGTTTGACCGCATTCGATGGCAAGAATGCTCGAGGCAGATGGATTGTGCAAATTACGGATAGTGCCACTGGCGACGTCGGTAACTTACTTGGCGCACAGCTCGTCATCACTCCTCGCGCTTTGCAGTCATCTAACACGACGCCAAATGGCAACGCAGCTGTTGGAACCCGGACTGCTGGACAGGCAGCATTGGATTTGAGTACATCCAAACATGATGCAGCCTATTCAATGCCGCCGAATAACCCGAGTGCAGGCAGGAACTTGACGAGCCAAGCGAGTCCAGCATTGCCATGCGACGACCAGCCTCAAGATGAATCGCTTGGTCGAATGAATCAATGGGCTAAGCGACTCGTTGCCGTCTGGCGTCGCTAAAAAGATATAGCAGGCACATTCCAATGCGCCCGATGAAATCTTGCCGCTTGCGGGTGCAGTTCACGAGCACTACAACAAGATTTACGGAGGCGAGTTTTTAGCGTTCGCGGAATACGATTCGGCCCTTGGTCAAATCGTATGGAGAAAGCTCGACTCGAACTTTGTCTCCAGGAACGATCCGAATGAAGTTTTTTCGCATCTTGCCAGCCACGTGCGCGAGCACCTCGCTTCCAGTTTCCAATTGGACTCGGAATCGTGTGTTGGCCAAAGCCTGCGTGACAGTGCCTTCCACTTCAAATGCTTCTTCGTTTTTCGCCATGGAGTGTTTGTAAAGTATTTCCTCGGGGAGGAGGAAAGTTGGGTTGGGTGCAACGACTTCGAAATTCCCGAATTCGTAGAGGCTATTTATAGACTAGAGGGCATGGAATCGTCCACCGCCTTTGTTTGGAATCGACTCATTTCCTCCGCAAAGCCAAGGTTTGATTCTAAAGTTCTCGTAATTGTGGCTTATTTGGCTTTGCGGCTTTCACCCATCGACCTTTCGACTATTCTCACAGTCGGCCTTTGTTTCTCAACTCGCGATTTTATCGACCTATGCCTGCGAGGCTTAACAGTTCGTTTGTTTATTTTTCGTGCCAGCACGGCGCGGAAGCTCCCATCAAAGAGCAATTTTGCGGTCCGGAGGGCCCCTACCGGCTGTCGTATTCTCAAAAAGGTTTCGTAACGCTGAAGTCGGAGCTAAGCACTCCGGTTTGGTCCAAAGCGCTGCCCGATTTCCCGCTGGTCCGAACGAGGGGGCACGTTTTGGACAAGTTTGAGGGGGAGCATTCCACCGAGATGGTGGGCAAAATCCTTGAGAAATACACAGAACTGGACTGGGATGTACTGCACGTCTGGCAGCGGGACATTGCTCAACCGGGATGGCACGGCTTCGAACCCGGTCGATCGCAACTGGCCGCGATGGTGGCGGAACAGTTTCAAAAGACCTTAACCGATGCGAACGATTCGCGACATTTCTCAGTCAATTCGGCCGGGGCAGCCGATTCCAAGGTGTTGGAAGTGGTCATTGACGAACCCAACCGCTGGTGGCTCTCGGCAAGGCCTATTCAAACTATTGCAGATGGATGGCCCGGGGGAGTTTATGCTGTCGAGCCTCCTGCCGATATGATCAGCCGAGCCTATCTTAAGATTGCGGAAGCCATTCCTTGGAGTCGACTGCCGATGAGAGTCGGAGATCAGGTCGTAGAAATCGGTTCGTCACCTGGTGGTGCCTGCCAACGAATGCTGGACCTCGGGTTTCGAGTCACCGGAATTGACCCAGCCGAAATGGACGAGAGAATTGTCAATCATCCTGGCTTCGAACATTGGCGGTCGAAATCGCTGCAAGTCAAACGGCGGCTGTTTCGAAAATTTCAATATCTTGTTTGCGATGCAAACGTCGCTCCCAACTACACGTTGGATACGGTCGAGTCCATTGTTACTTACCCGACGAACACCAAGTTGCTTGGGCTGATTCTGACGATCAAGCTCTCGGATTGGGAACACGCCAAGGAAATTCCCCAGCATATCGCGAGAGTTAGATCATGGGGATTCGATCGAGTCGACGCCCGTCAACTCGCGCACAACCGAAGGGAATATTGCTTAGTCGCGGAACGAATGTAGCTGTTTTGCTCCGCAAAACTGCAGCACCGTCCTGAGGATTAATCTGTTTTGCGGAGCAAAACAGCTACGTTGACGAGAGTTTGCGGCCAAGCTTGGCGCAGAGCGCAGGTAGTGATTTGCTGATTCGAGCAAAATCCGGCGCGGCATCTTTTCGGGGGCGAACGAGAAAGTCCAAACTAGAAGGCAGTTGGGATTTGTTTTTCCGGAACACTTCTCGAATAAGGCGTTTCCAGCGATTTCGCAAGGGAGCATTCCCAACGCGTTTGGAGACGCTAAGTCCCAACCGAGGCCAGCCAAGATTATTGGGGCACGCATGAACCACCAACACATCGTCGGACGCTACGACTCCGTTTTTGAAAACGCGATCGAAGTCTTTCTGGTTCACTAGACGAGCGGTTTTTGGAAATCGCTCGTCGCTTGGGACCGACATAGAGGTAGCTGATGCCGAAGCATCAGTCCATGATCTTGGCGTTGGCAATCAGTTTCAAGAACTCTTGATTGCTTTGAAATCTCGCGAGCTGTTTTGTTAGCTGTTCCATGGCTTCGACGGGATGCATCGAATTCAGTGTTCGGCGTATCATCGTCACAGCGTGGTACGTGTCAGGGTCATGGAGCAGTTCTTCGCGTCGAGTTCCAGACTGCGAAATATCGATGGCGGGCCAAACGCGCCGATCTGCAAGTTTGCGATCGAGCACTAGTTCCATGTTTCCTGTCCCCTTGAACTCTTGGAAGATGAGTTCATCCATACGTGAGCCGGTATCCACGAGGGCGGTACCGACGATAGTCAGCGACCCACCTTCGGCAAAGCACCGAGCCGTCGCAAAGAGTTTCTTGGGGATATCCATGGCTTTGATATTCACCCCACCTGACATCGTGGCACCGCTGTTACCGACCCATTTGTTGAAGGCTCGAGCAAGGCGTGTGATGGAATCCATCAGCATGAAGACATCTTTGCCCATCTCTGCCAACCGTCGGCAGCGATCGACAACCAATTGGCTTAGCCGGACGTGCGAATCGACGTCTTCGTCGAGGCTGCTGGCGATGACTTCGCCGTGTTCGATGCAACGCCTCATGTCGGTAACTTCTTCGGGTCGCTCGTCGATCAACAAAACGATCAGTTCGATTTCTGGATAGTTTTGCGCGATCCCTTTGGAAATGTTTTGGAGCATGATGGTTTTGCCAGAACGCGGTGGAGCAACGATGAGGGCTCGTTGGCCACGGCCGAGCGGAGCTAGCAAATCGATTACTCGATTGGTGATCGGTTGGGCGCCGACTTCTAGACGTAGCCATCGTTCTGGGTTGATGGCGGTCAACTGATCAAAGGACTTGACGTTGATGTAATCCTCTGGCTTCATCCCCTCGACGTCGATGATTTCCTTGACCCTTGGGCCTTGCGAGCGTCGGGATTGCTGCATGATCGCGCGGATTTTGACCCCTTGTCTCAAGCGAAACTTCTCGATCATCGTCCCGGGAACGAACGGATCGGTTCGTTCACGCGAATAGTTGTTCGAGGGTGATCGCAAGAACCCGTATCCGTTGGGGTGCATTTCTAGCAAACCAAAGAACTCTTGGCCTGGCTCCTCGGTTGCGGGTTCGGCATCGTCCGTTGTGATGGGTTCACCATCTTCATTGACGGCTACTTCGCCCGAAGCTTCGTCCTCAGGTTTCGAAAACGCTTGTTGGTAGTTGGGTCCATAACGACGGCGAGGCTTCTTAATGCGTGGTCGCGGAGCCGCTCCGGCTGGACCACTCGCATCGTCATTTTGAAATCGAGAACGGAAACGCTTCTTCTTGGGCATAAATCCAATTCCAAACAGGAAACGAATACGTTGCCGCTTCTGGCTCCCATGGCGTTGAGGGGTGATCGCAAGAAGTGACAACTAGGATAAGCATGCCTAAACACATGCTGAAACATTGCAAAGCGCTGAATCGGAAACAGCCAACGTGTCGCCGTTCAGTGTCGCCAGCAGAAAACTGCTTTGGCATCCGCCACTTGAAGGAAAAACGCTTCGATCAGGCAGCAATTCGGGAGAATAACAAAGCCAGCGGGCTCTGTTGATCACATTTCCGTGGATGACAATTCGCGGGGTGGTTGGTGTAGTCAAAATGCTACTAGGACAAAGGCCTGGCACCTCTTGGCAAGGAATACTATCTGTCAACCCCGCCAAAACCAACCGTTACGTTGATGAAGTGTCACATAAACTTCCAGCAATGTCAAGCGGAAAACTAGTGCATCTGGCACAATCGGAAAATTTTGTTAATTCTCTCCAATTCAAGTTGATTTGCGAAAGCGTTGCAACCGATTCGATTGTCAAGGTCCTTCGTTTTCGGCATTCCGCCCAAATCGGGACTGCGATGCGAGGAAGCGTTATGCTGAAACATTCGACTAGCCCCTGTTTTGCATTCATTCAGTGTTTTGTATGCATTTGCTGCTTGCTCGCTGGCAATTCGTTGAGCGCGGCCAGCGAAATCGGCTGGAGCAACGACTACGAAACTTCGGTCCAGCGGGCAGCCACGAGCAACCGCGTCCTCATGTTGCACTTCTATACGGACAATTGCCCGCCGTGCCGCCTTCTCGAAAAAAAGACGTTCCATGATCCTGCGCTTATCGATGCCATCAATGAAAACGTCGTCCCAACTCGAATCAACGCCGATCACCGCCGCGATTTAGCGACCAAATTCAACGTGACCCGCTGGCCAACGGACATCTATCTGTTTCCCAACGGGGACGAAATCTACCGCGGTGTCAGCGACCAAGATCCCTCTGTTTACTCGACCAAAATCAAACGCATCGCTCTTCGCCACCGAGATTGGTCGGTCGAACGCGAAGTCATCGCGAAATCGTCGCAACGCCGACAAGACCAAGCCATCGCGGCCAATACGCCGCAAATCCAAGCCGAAAAGCCCGTGTACTACGGAAACGCCGGACATCCGGTCAAGAGCCAATCGACCACCTGGGCTCAGTCACTCCCTCCAATAAAACAGTCTGTTAACCAGACGGCAAATACTCCTGTCCAGACTAGCCTTAACTCAAGTTTTGCATCAAGCTCGCCTACTTCAAAACGCATTATCGACAACCCGTACATTTCGCAACCGCCAATCAACAACGCCGAGCGATTCAACAACGCAACTCCGCCAAGCATCGATCGCACCTCAACGGGTCCTGACAACTCGTCCGTCGCAAATTCCGAGCAACGAATAGAGCCAACGACCACGCTCCCACCCGTCGTTGCAAAAAAAACCATTCCGGCTCAGCCAGTAGGTTGGCAACTGACACAACCACAACCACAGCAACCACAACCACAACCACAACCACAACCACAGCAACCACAACCACAGCAACCACAACAACTGCAACAACCACAGCTACCGCAACCACAGCTACAGCCACCACAACTGCAGCAACAACAAACAATCCAGCCACAATCACAACCACAAACTCAGCTACCACCGCAGCAACCGTCACCAGAGAATCAGAACGATGCGAAATTCATTCTGGCGGAGACGATCGGAACAGGCGGCTTTTGTCCAGTGGCGCTCATCGAATCGATCGAGCAATCGTCTGGAACGGCTTGGATCGCTGGTTCGTCCAAGTTCGCTGTTCGACATCGCGGGCGCGTTTACTATTGCTCGAGCGAACGAGCCCGAAAAGTCCTGCTTTCCAATCCAGACAAATACACACCTGGACTTAGCGGTTTTGATCTAGTTCATTTTTTCAAAACGGGAAAACTCATTGACGGAAACTGCAAGTTTGGATGCGTTCAGCCAACTACACAACGCATTTTTCTATTCGCGACTATAGAAAACTACCAAGAGTTTGAACGCGAAATGGAAAACTACACGCGACTGCTTGAGCGAGTTACGCCCGAGCGAGTCGCGAATCGATCCACTGACACTCCCATCCGATAGCATCAAATGACCAAAAAATGTATTCGGTGTACTAGACTTCGCGGGGCGATCGGGTTCTCACGTACCATGTTAAGGCCTTGGATTGCTTCCGCACTTGTCTGCTCTGCCATCATTGTTCCAAGTTCTGAGCTTTTGTTGGCTCAGTCGAGCACTGCGGGATCGCAACAAGAGGAACCCGTCTACTGGCCACGACTTGATTTCGTCATCCCTTTCAACGTGGATGTTTCTGGCCAAGCCCCTCGCGAAATCCAGCTTGAATATTCGTCTGACGGCGGCGCTAGCTGGGATGTTTACAAGCGTAGCGATGTTCGAACCAAACAGTTTCAATTCCAAGCCAAAGCGGACGGTGAATACGCCTTCCGTCTTAAGACGATCGATAACCAAGGTCGACTGTTCGAGAATCCAGGTGCCCCCTTGCGCATCTTCGTGGACACGGCCAAACCCGAAGGCAGCCTCATTATCGATATGGACCGCCGCGGTGACATGCTCGCGGAGTTCACCATCAGCGATGCCGCTCTTGACATCGACACGATTGAATTGACCTATTACACGCAAGCCGATCCTAAACCGCGCGCCATCGAATTCGAGCTGGCAAATGGAGAAGCCCCAGGAGTTTTGATCGGCAAAGGGAATTGGAAGCTACCAAGCGGGACACAGTCTATTGCGGTACGCCTCGTTGCCAAGGACAAGGCGGGCAACTCCCTGGAAGTCAATCGCATGCCACAGCTGCCTCGTTCTGCTGCGGCCAACAATGGAGGCATGCAACTTGCAAGTGGAAAAACACGAGAACATCTTGCAAGCTCACCCATTGGCACCGGAATACCCAACTCCACTGACGATGCCTTGCCAAAGATCCAAGTCCTCAACGGCCCCGGTGCTCGCCCTCCCGTGAACGCGGGGCCCTCCGTGATCGATTTGGTAGAACAAAAAAATCTGATCATCGAACAACAACGTCAGTTGATCGACCAACAATCGATCGCCAGAAAACAGATCGCGAACTCAGGACTGTTCGGAACGGGGCTCAACGGCATACCGTCCAACGAGAATTCCAGTGAGAATTCCGAAGAACTCCAAAGCACACGACAACCGAAGCCAAAAAGCCAACCCGCAAAACATCCCGAATCGCTTGACTTTCTCACGGCAGGGAAACAAAGCGCCAAAATGCCAGTTCGGGAAATGACCGACGAAGAAATCCGACAAGCAACGGCACCTCCGATGAGTTTGGTCGCCAAAAAGTCAGGCCAATCCATTCTGATCCAAGAGCAGGACTCGATCGGTTTGCCTCGTCCTGCCGAACTCAGTCCAACTCCGCCTGCCCGTGTGGAAATCATCGAGGGACAAACCACGTTTCGCAACAACATCAAACCTCTCTTCAGCAGCGCGAAATCCTTTAGCCTGGAATACGGGATTGAGAATGATCCCGACTCGCCGATTCTATCTGTTGAACTTTGGGGAACCACCGATCAAGGTCAAACTTGGCAGGCATGGGGACAGGACCCAGATCGCGCTAGCCCCTTCGATATCCAAGTGGAAACGGAAGGTCTTTTCGGCTTTCGCATGGTGATTGTGGGTGCGAACGGTTTGGCATCGAATCGCCCTCGCAATGGGGATAACGCCGACGCTTGGATCCATGTCGACACCCAGCGTCCTCGCGCCAGGATTGCCAGCGCCCTCTATGGCAAAGGCAAAGAGGCAGGATCGATGGTGATCGAATACAACGCTTCGGACGACTATTTTCCCGACCGGCCAATCACGCTATCTTACTCCGAAAGCCCTGAGGGTCCTTGGAAGACGATTGCGACAAGCATCCGAAACAATGGTCGCTACGTCTGGCCAGCGGATCCGAGTCTTCCACAGTCTCTGTTCCTTAGACTCGAAGCCATGGATGCAGCGGGCAACGTCGGCGTTCATCGATTGGATACGCCAATCGATGTTCAAGGCCTTGCGCCGCGAGGTCGAATTCAAGGCTTCCGCCCTCACACGCAGCAGGGACTTTAGACGACTTTAGACTACAGACTATACATTCGATGTCCCGAAGTCCCGAATCAACACTCTAAAATCAATATTCTAAAATCTAAAATCTACCTGCTCTCGCCGGCGCGGAAGCGTTTCAATTGCTGACGATGATGCTTTTCCTTCGGCTCCGACTGTCGGCACTTCTCAGAGAGTTCAATGGAACGTTCGATGTTGCCGAGCCGGTACTCGATTTCCGCCAACGTATCGAGATAGGTTGGTATGGGATCGCTCGCAACGACTCTGCTCGCAAGTTGTTTCGCCGTTTCCAACTCGCGACCGCAGCATGCGGCTAACCAAGCCGTGTTGTTGCCAATCAATGTGTCGTGTGGATACTCTCGGGAGTGAGCCAACATAGGCTGATAGTACAAATCGAACCAATCGTCCGCCAATTCCTTTCCAAAGGCTCGTTCTGCGGCCGGTACGACCGCGATGGGGAAATCGATGTCTTGGGGGGCACAACGGTGTACCATACGAAAAATCTCTTCCGCCACATTTCGATCTTTCTTGACAATGGCGTCTAAAGCATAGGACGTAAAACCGTGAAGAAAGAAATATTGTCGCTTTGCCAAATCGAATTTTTCGTTCGGCCAGTAATGCTTGATGCGATCGATCAACTCCAAGCGAGCAAATCTCGCCGCCATAGGTGCCTGCGATATGTCCTCTTTCGACGCCTCGTTGAATTGCCGAGCTAGACAAAGCGACAAAAAGACATCGTTCACGCGTAACCAAAATTGTTCTAAGATCATTTGCGCTTCGCGCCGCACTGGCAAATTGAACATCGACCTCTCAACGGCATCGATACGATTGTTCGAAACGGACGACAGACCTTGAATGCGAACTCGGTCCAATTCGTCAAATCGTCCAGCCAACTCCAGGCATTCTGTGCACTCCAACAGGAGGGGTAGATCGGTTGTGTTCTCGGCAAACTCATCCAGCAACAGGCTGCTCGCGGCATCAAATTCTCCTAACTTTTTAAGGTGCTTAGCGCGAGCAAGATTCACATTCTTGTCCGAGGGGAGCAAATCCAATGTTTCCAATGCGAGTTGGGATTCACCCAGAGTCCCGAACATGTCCGCCAGTTCAAGCCCAAGGCTATACATCGAGGCAGCCCCGTGCTTGGATCGAGAGATAACGTACTGGCGAATTCCCTCTAGCCGGCGTTCCGACTTCCATCCGATAGGCATGCGACCGAAATTCAAATCCTCAAGCTGCATGACGACTCGAGAAACGATTTGGTTTTCGGCCTCGGTATCCATTGGAGATGGCGGTGTTTTTGGAGCGGTTTCATCTCCTCGTTCGGCGCCTGATTCGTACCGGCAGAGGTATTCGTAGATTTCCACAACTGACAGCGGAAAGTCGGGATACAACGTGACAAAGGGACTTAAGGAATCATCGGGTTCGAGCTTCGAGTACCATCTTGCCGTCCTGGATTTTTTTCGGTCGCGCATTAGGAATTCGGTCCAATGCTTGATGGCCTTGTTTCTGTCGTTTTTCAATCTCCATTGACGGAGAAGCGGAGTCCACGCGGCCGCGCCTTTGCCAGCTTCCTGTTCCGTGGTTTTCGCGATGACATAGTCGTCGAGCAACTTGCCCTGTTCCAAGTATCCGATCTGAAAAAACAGGTCCGCCACGTCGATCAGTGCAGACTCGCTCGTAACTCCGTCATCGTCAGCTAAATCCAATTTTTCATAGTGTTTGCTTTTGAGCCAGGACTTGACTGAATCTATGGATAGATCATCAAGTCCCACCAAGGTGAAGGCGGAATGGATTTCGCCGCGAGCGCGCAGGATCGAAAATGCGCTTGTGGTCGGCAAAGTATGAACAAAGGCCTCATACTCCTCCATGCGATCTGTTGCCAACGCCAACAATGCATCCCCAATTGCGAGCGATGGAGTGTGAATTCCTTTTTTCGATTTTTCGAGAAGCTCCTTCGCTTCATCGATTCTGCCAAGCGTTAGGAGCACTCCTGCCTTTTGATGATAAAAGTTTTCTTGACCCATAATGGGTATGCGGCGAGTGTCGAGCGCCATCCATTCATCCCAACGATTCGATCTCAGCAACAATCCTTCGATGAGATTGACAACCCGGCTCTTTTTGGCAACATCCACGGCCTCATCGATTTTCCCCTCGGCCTCAAGCTTGAGCACTTGGACGCTCGGCAATTGAATTGGCTCGTCGACTTTCCACTCCTCTGGCATTCCAAGTTTTCGCCACCAAAGATTGGCGTGAACGCGATCCGAAGGAGACAGCGTCAAATTCAAAAACCTTGGGACAAACGACTCGTTGTTTGATTTCCAGGCTTGATCGACGAGCCACTCGACTCGATTTTCTTGTGCGAATAATTCTCGCCTGGCGAAGGAGTCAAGTAGTCCACACAATTCCAACAACTGTTCCCATTTGCCCTGCGATACATAACGCTGCAACACACTCTCGTTGGCCCGTTTAAGCGACTCGAGGTCCTGCAACACTTCCAGGCGTTCCTTGGGCGAACCACTCGACTGACGTAAGCGAATGAGCCATTGCGCAACGGCAGAACGATAACGGTCCGACGACTTGGTCTCCTTGCTTAACCACTCATCGATGTTGAGCGAGCGATCGCATAGTTTCAAGAATGCCTCTCGGCGAACGCGGTAGTTGGAATTCGAAAGACCATCCAAGAGCGATGCTACTTCATCTGTCCTCGCTGGCACCGCTTGCTGAAATTGCTGAAAGCCCCATGCGCGCGGATCACACATCCAAATACTGCAACAAACCGCAGTCACGGCGATGAACTTATGTACAAGTGGCATGTGCTTTGGCATTCTGAAACGATTCGAACGTTGCGTTAACGAAGCCTATTCTCTGCTTCTCGGAGATTCGCGGCTACGGCAACCCGGTCCGTTCATTCTAGCGTCTCCACACCGCCGAAGTCAGCCTGGTCGCAGAGCTTGTTCGCAACTACCAGCCGCTACCAATTCCCAATTCCTAGTTCCAATTCCTAGTTCCAATTCCTAGTTCCAATTCCTAGTTCCTAATTCCTAAGGCCAACCATGTCGAGCAGCTTGAGCGCGTTGGTGGTGGGGGTCACGCCCGGGTACATGCGATAATCAAATCGCATGATTTGCTGACCGTCTTTCGATTCGAAGTGCTCCCGAAAATGAACCACCCGAGCAATGTTTTGAATTCTTGAATTTCCTGCCAGTTCCAAATCGTGTGTGCTGGTTAGCACGATGCATCCAAATTCAACGAGGCGATCGAGAACATGCTCGACAGCGATCTGCCGTTCGCGAGAATTCGTCCCCTGCAATATTTCATCCAGTAGTACCAACATCTGTCGCCCGTCAGGCACGTTCTGACTTCTTGCAGAATCGACGACCGCCCGCAAACGCTTGAGTTCCGCCATGAAGAACGAGACTCCATCTTGCAAGCTGTCTTGAACTCGGATGCTCGATGCCAACTCGAGCGATGCTGATTTCCAGGACTTGGCGCAAACGGGCCCCCCGGTTCTTGCCAACACAGCGTTGATCCCGACCGATCGAAGCAACGTCGACTTGCCAGCCATATTGCTTCCGGTCACTAGCAGCAATGGCTTGGTTTGTTCGACCAGCACGCTGTTGGGCACTCGCTGAGCATCCGTGAGCAATGGATGGGCCACGTCCTCCGCGCTCAGGAGCGGTCGCTGCGACGTCAGGCTTTGCTCTTTGGCAGAAAGTTCTGGGTAACACCAGTCGGGATACTCATCGGCGATTGCAGCTGCCGAACACAACGCTTCCATCATCCCGATCGCGTCGAGCCAATCGCTGGTGTTCCTCCCATAACGTTGCTTCCAGCGTTCGAGTAACTCCAGCACACGAACGTCCCACAACACGCTAACCTGCAACAACAAATAAAGAATGAACATCAGGGGACTGCGCTGCATTCCCGCCAACGACATGATTCGCTGCAGTTGACTCAGAGCGGTTTCTGCCGAATGCTGCCCGCCAAAACACTTTTCTCGAATCTCTTTCAACAATTCGGCTTTCGAGTCGAGGGCATCGATGCGATGAATCATGTCACGGAGCGATTGTAGCTCGCGATTGGAGGCCCCAATCTGGACGAAGATATCGTGGATTGGGCCAATAATCGCCATCGTTAAAAGGAAATTAAGTGCCGCGCCCGACAGCATTGCGATCAAGCCAATGGTCTGGCCTATGTCGTTCTCAATCACTTTGCAAAACACGATACATGCGATGCCGAGGATTAGAATGAGCGGACTGAGCCATGTCATCCCATGCAGCCAGGCACGATTCACGAAATGATTGGGCGACTTGGCCCACTCGACGATCCCCTCGGGGCCGGAGTCCTGATGCTGGTAATTGCACGCGGTCTCGAAAAATTTCATTCGCCACGAGCGGTCTGCAGCCAACTCCGCGACGGCCATTTGACGACGTTGTATCGTCGCGTGACTTTCCCAATGGGTAAGCCATTCGCAAAGCGTCTTGGCGCCGGAATGGGTCATGACCAGACTAAGCCACCGGTACAGGCTTCGATCGCCAAACAGATCAAGATCTCGACTAAGTTCGGATTGAAATGATTTGCTCGCCTCCTCCGTCGCAAGAGGATGGAGGGCCGCCCAATCGCGTTGGCTGCGCGCCAGCAAACGCTTGTAACCGCTTAGCCGCTGCCGCAACAACGAGGCTGCCCACAAGTTGTTCTCGTGCCACGTGGCAGCCATGAGAAAACCAAAGACCAATAGGATACCTAACTGCCAAGTCCAACTGCCTGCCGAATTCTCAGCGATGCCAAAGAGGATGAGTCCGATCCCCGGCAAAGCCAATCCAAGCCGAACCCAAACCAATCGTTGCATAAGCAACTCATATTTTTGGATCTGATTTGTGTGGGATTCAATCCGGCTTTGATAGCTTGCGGATGCGACGATCGGCTGGTTGATTTGGTTCTGCATCCACGGATTCTAGAAGTCGACCCGTTGAATGCAAAGTGCCGATCAGGCTTCGATGCTAAACGAAAAATCGCTTGTGTCGGTGTTTACAGCCAACGGGTGGGCACTGGCGGCAACCTCGCGCCTTGTCAACATTTCCCATGTTTCCTTTTCGATTTCAATGATTTCGCGGAAACTGTCCAACGTTTGCACGTCCTGGGTTTGGTCGGCCAGCACGATCAATTTGCTCAAAAAAACGTAGAGATCCGATTGCTGTTTTGCCAGCTCGTGCTTGGGATCGACGATTCCTTCCAACAATTCCGTCAAAATATCCTGGATTCGGATCACCCATTGGCGAGATTCGGATGCTTGGCCTTTGGTCCATTGGTCCCGTATCACGAAACACAGCCCATGCGCCTTCTGCAAAAGCAACCAGCGTAACTTTGCGGGTGAGGCTGACTCTACTTCTTGGCGAAGAAATGCTTCCGGATCGATCATATTGTTTTTTGCGAGAGCAGTGAGAACATTCGAACGACGTTCAGATCGGTTCTACCGGCGCGTATTCCTCGTGTATTTCCTAGTGGATCGGGGGTTTCTCGAAAACCACGTCGGTGCAATGGTTAAACTCTGCGCGACTCCCCGCCTTGCCTTCGGTGAGCTATCATATGGTTTTGACCTCGTGTATTAGGAGCGTAAAAATGCGATCGACCGAATTGCTCTTTGTATATGGCATTGGGATGTGCATCCTTTTCTCAGGATGCAAACCCGAGGATGAACGACGGCGCGAGGCCGAAGCGGCTTCGGCAGTCGCACAGACTCCAGCACCACCCCCCATGCCTGACCAAGTCGCTAAAACGGGTGTGGGTGTCAAGGGAGACAGCTTGAACGACATCAAAGAAAATGATCCGCGAAACATCATTGCCGGGCCGGTGAAATCACTTTTTGCATTTCAACAGCGAGCCGTATTTGACATGCAAATCCCCAAGGCGGTTGACCTTTTCAAAGCGACCAACGGGCGAGACCCGAAGAGTCACGACGAGTATATGCGAGATATCATAAAAGCCAACCAAATACAGCTTCCGGAACTACCTCAGGGCATGGTATACCGCTACCACACCGACACCCATGAACTGTGGGTCGAGGCCGAGAAGAAGTAATGTGGAAGCGTCGCTCCGCGACGCGAATCCGCGTTACGAATGAGATTCTACACAACCCAAGTTTCAAATAC
>JBEBHM010001135.1:0-2126 GCA_040080875.1 Pirellula sp. | reverse complement strand
CACCAACGGTGGCCTGATTCAAACCGTCGATCGCCGACTTCGCCTCTTGGGAGTTCGGCATTTCCACGAATGCAAATCCTCGTGGCCGGTTCGTTTCGCGATCCATGATGATGCTCACCTTGGATACTGCGCCGTATCTCTCGAACGCATCGCGAAGTTCCTGTTCTGTCGTTTTGAATGACAGGTTTCCAACATAAATATTCGTCACAAAAAATCCCTCAACATGCCTCAGCAAAGGAAATTGTAGGCCGGACGCAAAAACGCGGAGATGTGTGGGCCGATGCATCGACAAACACAAAACAACAAAAAAGAGCCGGAATCGAATGCCTCGGAGGTCTAGAAAAAGGCGTCAATTATCCTCACGCGAAGACTACTATTGCACGCCACTCGGCTCGCCAATCAACCACTCAGTAAAACAGCTCCACAGAAACCGAAAGACTTACTTGAAAGAAGTATGCGAGAACCCTTAGAGTATCCGATGTACCGCTCCAAAGTCAATTCGGATCTGCAACATTCTGCCCGACAATCACAAATAAGTGGATTAGGTGCGTCGGTTGTCGGCTTGAGCGGTCTTGGAACTTGGTTTTCTACGTTGAATCCTGTTTCTAAACGGCATATTGGGGTTGCGTTTGGAGGGATATTCCTCGACTCTTCTCCTCCTCAGCAAATTTCAGAATTTCTTGGTAATCGGATCGCGTAGTCCGAGGGAGTTCCGTGATGCGTCGGAATCCCTGGAGTCCGGATGGTGCGAACCGAAAAGGAACTGTTGATTGCGACCAAGTCGTACGCTTCGGAAAACCGTTTCCAAAGCTGGCGTTCCCTTTTCCTGACTCTTGCGCTCTACTTCGCGACACTTGGTATTTGTTTCGCCGATTTGCCACTCGGATTGCAAATCATTGCGAGCATTTTTAGCGGTCTCCTGATTGTCCGCATGTTCATTTTTTATCACGACTATCAGCATCAAGCGATCTTGTCCCATTCGTTCGTGGCTCGCATCATTCTGGATGCCTACGGTTTGCTGGTTCTCAGCCCTCCCAGCGTTTGGAACCGGTCGCACGATCATCATCACAAACACAACTCCAAAGACTTGCTGAGCAGCATGGGTTCCTTTCCCACGATGACTTGCGAGCAATACGCGGCGACTTCGTTCTCAAAAAAAGTTCGCTACTACTTTGCAAGGCATCCGCTGACCATCGCTTTGGGCTACATTACCATTTTCATGTGCGGCATGTGCATCAGGGCTGTTTGGATCAATCCGAGGTTGCACAAAGATGCCGCTTTCGCCATCGTCATTCACGCGGTGATTGTCTACTCATTGATCCTCTGCGGCTGGGACAAGCTCGTTCTTTGCTTGATGGTACCTTTGACTATTGCCTGCGCTCTCGGCTCGTATCTGTTCTATGCCCAACATAATTTTCCTGGCTGCCGGCTTCATAGCCGCGAGGATTGGTCGCACACCAGCGCCGCTTTAAAATCCTCGAGCTACCTCAAGATGAATCCCGTAATGAACTGGTTTACGGGAAATATCGGCTACCATCACATCCATCACCTGAATGCGAAAATTCCGTTCTATCGGCTTCCAGAAGTGATGAGGGATCTGCCGGAGTTGCAAAAACCTGCGTCCACGACGCTACGACCATTAGATGTCTTAGCCTGCTTTCGGTCGAATCTATGGGATACCGACAGCCAACAATTGGTCAGTTTTCGCGACGCGCGTCTCGCAAGACTGGCTAGTAAGTCAGCCGTTTCATCCCAAGGTAGCTCACTCAACGAGCGGCAAAGTGAAAGCTACACCTCATTACCTGACGCGTAATTGGTAAGGCGAGCGGCAAACAGCCGATCGCATAAATGAACAACTCCGCCGAAACGTCTCTCCGTTTCGTCTTGGGTTTAAGGATATTCCAGCTGAATCAAAACAGCTCTTCCAACTCATCCAACGTCTTGGGCCAATCGTCTTTAAGCAAGCGGCTTAACGATCGATCCGCAAGGAGTCTTCCGCCCGTTTGACACACAGCGCAGTAGTTGCATTCGTTGTCCGCATAACGAATCCTCTGCACGGGCCTTTGACAAACCGGACACGGTTCTCCATACCGTCCATGCACCGCCATGTCCGGGCGAAAGGCTGT
>JBEBHM010000014.1:0-28758 GCA_040080875.1 Pirellula sp. | reverse complement strand
AGACTGCATGTTTCAAACACAAATGAAACCCCTGCGCAAGAGTAGAACCGATTCTTTGGACAATGAGTCCGATCTCTTATGCGGAGGATTTCACGATTGTGACAGTAAATCCGAAAATTTTTTTCGACTTACTTTCCTGCTCAGGGTAGCCACACTCGTCTGAGCATGGGCTAAGTTCTGGCTGCAACCACAACTAGCGATTGGGGGTTGGCAATCTTTGGCGGTCGACTTCCGACAGCGCAAAGTAGACTTCAGATTCTAACTTTTTCCAATCGTCGTGCCCGCGTACTGAATCGATATCGTTGTCGATTAGGAGCGAGTGAACGTGTTCTGGGACGCGGAAATAACCAGCGGCCTGAAGCTGCTGGAAGACGGCCATCGCTTGTTTTGCATAATCGTCGGCTAGGCGTGCACGGGCATCGGGACTTAGACGCACGTCCTCGCGGGCCACTTCCGTGGCAACAGCGTACGCAGCGGCGGCATTGTATAAGACGTCGTTGCTACCCTCGGGGTTCTCGACGAGCGAATGAGCTTCGGCTGCCGCTGCAGAATGGTCACCGGTGCGCGCCAAGATCGTGGCTCGGCACGAGCGGTTGAAAGCTCGGCCTGCTCCTTCGCTTAGCTCGACAACCCGGTCCCAGTCGGCAACCGATTCGGAGTATCGTTCTTGTCCCATATGCAGGTACCCTCTCCCGCCGTAGGCATTGTGCAACGTTAACTTAACTTTCGCGTCGTTTGGCTCACGCTCCCATAGAGAATTCATCAATCGAATGGCTCGCGTGTACAAATCGAGGGTTTCGTCAGTCCGATCGTGTTGCGCCCGTAGCAGATGTCCCCAACCTACGTACAATTGGGCGAGCAGGATAGCGTGATCGGTTTCTTTCGATTCGTCGCCAACGACTCCTTCGAGCAGTTTAGCGGCTAGTGAGTAATGCGATTCGACTTTCT
Source organism: Pirellula sp. (assembly GCA_040080875.1). Classification (GTDB taxonomy): domain Bacteria; phylum Planctomycetota; class Planctomycetia; order Pirellulales; family Pirellulaceae; genus JBKCUI01. The sequence goes on along the minus strand of JBEBHM010000014.1, from coordinate 27,810 downwards.
CGAGCGATTCGCTCCCACGCATGACATTGCCGATTTGCAGGTGCGCTTGGGCTAAGCTGACGGCGAACGAGATGTTGGTCGGATCGGTCGCGAACAATTCGGTTTGCAACGCCAGAGCTGTTCGAATGTGTTGTGATGCCAACTCCATTTTGCGGGAACCAGTTAAGACATTGCTTAGATCGATGTGTGTGGCCGCCAACTCTTCTTTCCATCGCGATTCTTCCATTTCGGCTTGATGAAGATGCTCCCGCAATTGAATTGCTCGACGCAAATAGGATTCTGCTTTTTCTAAGGTGGCCGTATCATCCGGCATCAAGGTTTGCTTCGTCGTACCGACGCTGGGCCCAGCTTGCAACGATGTGAGCAGTCCTAGTCGGCTCAAACAAGTGGCCAAATGAGACACAACTTCAGTGTCATTGGGCCTTTGAACTGTGAGTTGATCGAAATGGTCGATTGCTTTTCGTACGTTTTCTTTTGCCTGCGCCGTTCGTCCAAGAGTCGCCTGGATCTGAGACGTCTGTTCCAATGCTAGGGCAGTGTCCAATCGAACTGCTGGATCCTCTTGATCGGTCTCTTGCAAAATCCGTTGGTAGAAGGCAAGCGCGTTTTCGAGTACGTCGCGCCGCAACTCTTTCAGGCGTGGTACGTCGGCCAGACGTTTCCCTTCGAAGCGATTTAGGATTCCATTGAGCGTCTCTCTCGCTTCGCGGTAGTTGGCGTCGGCGCGGCGACTTTGTTTCTTGGCTTCAACTTCATTCGAAGTAGCCCGCTGGACTTCCACTCGCAACCGCGCATTGTGCGCCAACACGCCGAAGACCGATCCCACCAATCCTAGGCATGTCACGGCAAATAAAGCTGCAACCGACGGTTTGCGCCGCGACCACTTGATCAATCGTTCCAATGAACTTACGGGCCGTGCCGCAATTGGCTCGCCGCGCAGGTAGCACCGTAGATCGTGCGACAAAGCGTCAGCCGAGTCGTATCGACGGCGTGGCTCTTTCTCAAGGCATTTCAAGCAAATCGTTTGCAGATCGCTTGGCAAGCCGGGTTGCAATTTGCCGGGAGGAAGTGGATCTTGACGCCGAACTTGCTCGAGCGTCTCCAGAAACCCAGCCGCTTTAAAAGGTGGCCGCCCGGTAAGCAACTCGTAAAGAATCGCCCCCAGCGCATAGACGTCAGCCGCTGGGCCGACTGCTTTGCCCAAACCTGATGCCTGCTCCGGGGCCATGTAGTTCGGCGTCCCAATCACTTGGCCTGTACCTGTCAAGTCCGATCCACCATCGATCTGCTTGGCCAGCCCGAAGTCGGTGATTTTTGGAAAGAACTCGCTTGTCAGTCGCCCCCGTTCCATGGAGACCGGCAATTCGTTTTCCGGCGTGAACGGGAGGCCATTAACTACCGACAAAAGTATGTTTCCTGGCTTCAAGTCGCGGTGGACAATGCCCTGAATGTGGGCTGCATGAATCGCGTCGGCGAGGGTTGCGACGAGATTGGCGGCCGCTGGACCGGAGAGCGTCTTTCCCTTGATATGTTCCGCGAGACTGCCCCCTTCGACGTACTCAAGAACCAGGAACGGACAACCGGCATGTTCTGCGACTTCGTAAATCTGAACGATATTGGGATGTCGCACGCGTGCGGCGGCCGTTGCCTCGGCTCGCAAGCGCTGATGCTCTTCTTCCCTCGCCTGCGGACCCGCAAGAATCAGTTTCAGCGCGACGATGCGGTCCAAATTGCGTTGCCGCGCACGGTAGACAACTCCCATACCGCCGCGACCAATTTCTTCGAGCTGGTCGAATCCATCAATTTCCGGAGGCTGCTGTTTCCATTGGAACGGATTTACCGGAATATCAATTTGCAAATGGTCGGCCTTCTGCAAATAATCGTTAGAAATTGATTCAAGGTTCGGCGACAAATAGGCCCGCACGAGTCCACGAACGTGACTGAGGTCGTTATGTTGTGGTGGCGGCGGCAGTGCGTCCTCTGTACTGCAAGCTGAACAAGCGAATGGCCAACTATCGCCTAAAATGTGGACGAATTGCGAATGGCCACTGGGGCATATGATTTGCCAGGACATGATTCACTCCGACACGGAAGCAATATTACTGTTATCAATATTTTAACCGATTTCGTCACAGGGAACGCGAAATGCCGACCGAAACAGACGAGGACCATCTGAGCAGAATTTCGACCTGTTGGTCACTAGTGATTCAAGCTCATGGCGACAACGTCAATGATGTTGTATTGGCTCGCAAGAAGTTGCTCGAGCGGTATTGCGGTGCGATCTTTCGCTACGCTTTGGCTGCGCTCCACGATCCCGCAGCAGCCGAAGAATTACTACAACAATTCGCCTATACTTTTCTGCGAGGTGATTTTCAAATTGCAAATCCCAACAAGGGACGCTTTCGGGATCTTGTCAAGTCTGTGCTTTTCCACTTGATCGTGAACCACCAGAGGCAACAGCGACAAAATCGTTCCCAATCATTGGATACACAACTAGAAATCGTAGCCTCGCCTCAAGATGCTCCCGGGACAGAAGCGGATCGCCAGTTTCTAAAACTGTGGCGAGAAGAGCTTCTTGATCGAACCTGGGCCGCGCTCGAAGAATTTGATCGCGTTGGCGGGCATAGCTGGTATGCGACATTGCGCCATTATTCACAATCACCCAATCTATCCTCCGAACATCTCGCCAAAGCTCTGAGTTCGCAACTTGACCGCCCATTTAATTCCAGTAGTGTGCGTCAGATTCTACACCGCGCGCGTGAAAAATTTGCCAGTTTGCTCATCGACGAAATTGGTCGTTCACTAAATTCTGCACACCGCGACGCCATCGAACAAGAATTGATCGATCTGGACCTATTGATCTACTGTAAATCCTCGCTCGGAAAAAAATTTCCCGTCGGCTGATCTGTCGTCGCAGTGCCAAGTCATTTGGGATTTAACTATCCAACTCGGGCAATTTTTATTGATCCCGTCTGAACGCATGTCAGAGCTTTCAAGCTCGGCGTCGATTGTCTTTTGGTTCGTTTGAGGTGCAATTTGCAAACCGCTTGCCGGGATGACGGCAGAATCGGAATGTCGTACCAGCGACCGCTAGGCAGAATGCAAATACGAGTGACGACGGTTCCGGGACCGCCGTGATTCCATAGACACTTTGCAAACCAGCAATGTCTTGGGCAGATGGCTGACGATTGATGAAGTTGACGGACGTGGGAAAGTTGTCGACATACATGACATCTCCTTGGCCTGGGAAAACACCATTAAACGAATGTCCCAATCCAATTGCGGCATGCCCGAGTTCATGCAGAACGAGCCCTTCAAGATCATTTACGTAAGCACCGCCATTGTAGAAGATGTCTCCTTCGTTTCCTGGGGCGCGGAAGAACTGGGAGTCGAGGTTGAGGATAACGTCACCGGCTAGTGCATCGCGGAAGAACATGTTCAAGTCATTACCGGGCGGTCCATATCCCACTGCACCGATCCCGGCAAACCCAGAATTGGCAACCGAATGGAATGCACCAATTCGAATATCGACTGCAGATGAAGCAGGATTATTGGAGTCGCCCGCGATGGCACCATTGTCGGCAACGAACTGGAACATGACACGTCCGCCTGAAGCGGAGCTCCAGGTGTTAAAAGCGTTTTGGAATGCGTTCACGAATGAGCCAGAACCGTTGGCAGTGTCAAACGAGCTTTGAAGCGTAGAAATACTGCTGCCTGCCGAAGCGCCTCCCACAACTTCACTTAACAAAGGGTGTGAAGCGGCCAAAGTGGTTAGATCGCTCATGAACGACCAAGTGATCGTATCGCTTACGGTCCCATGAACAGGATCTCCCCACTTAGATCCAAAATTCGCAAAGACGGAGAAATCACCATATGCGATGTTGATGCTCATCGCAAAGTAGATCGCAACAGACACTATGAACTTATTTAACGAAGAGTCGCTATTAACCATCTCAGTACTCCCATAATGTCAATCAAAGATGCATGGCAATGTCGCCGCAAATCAACGCGATTATCTCGATGTGCCATTGTAAATTCAAGTGAACGAGTAGGAAAATGCATGAAATGATGGGCCGTTCCCAAAGTCGTCATCACCTTGCGGGAGTAGTGATCTATATCCTCGTGCGTTAGTCTTTCAATGATGCGGTAACAAGCTTCTACGAATCCTGTTGGGGAAACTCCGCAGTAACAACAAACGAATTCTACCGAACCCACCCAATAGCAGGGGGCCAACCTCTAACGCTAGTTTGTTTATCAGTGATACCTGGTTGGAGAATAGCGACGAGTCTCGACGAGCGTGTCGTCGCACAAGTCGTCAACCAAGGAACCTGCGATCGGCTCCTTATGAAGCGTTGTACCGATCCTTGCCATGATTCATCAAGACTTTCTACTACACTACCTGTAGCGTGAATTCGTCGAGCTATCCCACATGTCAGGATTGGGACCGAGCACTTCCTTAAGTTCTTGCGTAGCAATGCTCAATTGTTCCAAAACTCCGTTTGGAAGTGGATTGGAAAGAAAATTCACATTGTCGCGAACTTGATCCGCGTTTCTTGCTCCGGCAATCAAACTGACAATTCCCGGTTGTTGCATCGTCCAGGCCAAAGCGATTTCTCCCATCGATCTTTCCGAATGGTCGGCGATCTCACGGATTCGACTAAGCGCCTCGAATGTTTCTGTCTCGCAACCCGGTTCGCCATGGCGAGTTGACGGTCGTGCGGAGCTGAAGTGGCGCGTCCGAGCGCGTCCATCAGGTACTTCGGCTGCCGTTTTGTAGTTGCCAGCCAGTATCCCATGCATCAATGGACTGTAAACGAGAACGCCCACGTCATCTTGTATGCACTTGGGAAGAATCTCCGCTTCGATCATCCGCCACAAGAGATTGTAGGGCAATTGATTGGTAAGCGGTTTATGCAATCGCAGGACTTGGGTCAAGTCGGCTATACCCATGTTACTGACACCGATGAATCGTATCTTTCCTTGTTCCTTAAGTCGTAGCATGGCCCCCCATGTCTCGTCCAACGAGACGTCACGGCTCGTCCAATGAGTTTGATAGAGGTCGATGAAGTCCGTTTGCAATCGCTGCAAAGAATCCTCGCATTCCTTGACTACGTCGTCGGGTTTCATTTTCGACGGACGAATTTTTGTGGCGATGATTGTTTGATGTCGTAGGTTATGCTCTTTGACGAACTTTCCTAGCAGCAACTCGCTGGCCCCGTCACCATACATAGGGGCGGTGTCAAAAAAATTAACCCCGGAATCGACGGCTTGTTTCATCGCCCGCCACGACTCATCTTCGATGCGAGCTCCCCAATGTGTATCGCTGATTACCCCCCAACATCCAAAACAAAGTTGTGAGACCAACAAATCCGAGTTGGGAAACCGATGATACTTCACGTGGAGAGCTAGTTTCGAAAACGAGGATACTTAAACGTGTCGAGTAGGGACTACCATGCTACCGATTGCCAGCAAAGAGTGCTAGCATGCGATGCGTGACAGTATATGGAGATTCCTGCGCAAGGCCAGATCCACTCACTTTCCAAAATCACAAATCAATCGCATTATTGAGCGTGAACGCCATTGGGCGCTAGCCGATCGATCATAAAACTCGGCTAACGCCTCAGGCTCAACACAAACCCAGCGAAAGACTTGCGAGTAAAATCGATATTTCATGTTGCGTAAGCTATCATGTTGAATTGGCAAAATCAGTGCGAATGCTACTTCGGGGACGAACGGTATGGTTAGCAAAACGATGACATCGACGGGCTTCGTTCGATACGTTCTGCTCCTATGCGGATGGCTACGACTATTGGCAGTCAGCATGGCCTTGAACGTGCCCCTCCATGTTGCGACCGAAGCCGTCATCGCGGACGGAAAAATAGGCGGCGAACAGGTGCACTATATTCAACAGATTAAGCCGCTGTTGCGAGATCGTTGCTATTCCTGTCATGGAGGATTGAAGCAAGAAAGTGGACTACGACTCGATACGGTCGAACTGATTCTCCGAGGTGGCGACTCCGGGAATGTGATCTCAACGAGTAATGTCGCCGAAAGCTTGCTGCTAAAACGTGTCAGCGCCAAGGATATAGCCGAACGGATGCCCCCGGAACACGAGGGAGAGCCGCTCAGCATAGAGCAGGTCGATTTGCTTAAGCGTTGGATTTCGGCTGGAGCAACTGGGCCTGCCGATGAAATTCCCGAGGCGGACCCAACTCAACATTGGTCCTTTCAGCCGGTGGTGCGACCCGTAGTTTCGCGGATGAAATCGACTGCGATTCGCAATCCGATCGATGCGTTCGTCGAAGCGGCTCGTCATGAACGTGGACTTGCGGCACAGCCCACGGCTCCTCCGATCGTACTGCTGCGACGATTGTACATCGATCTACTCGGAGTACCCCCCAGTGGCGAAGAGATTGTCGCATTCCTAAACGATCCTGCTCCCGATCGTTACGAACAACTGGTAGAGCGATTGTTAGACGATCCACAACACGGTGAACGCTGGGCTCGGCATTGGATGGACATCTGGCGCTACAGCGATTGGTGGGGGTTGGGTGACCAACTGCGCAATAGTCAAAAACATATTTGGCATTGGCGAGACTGGATTGTCGAGTCACTCAACGAAGACATGCCGTATGACGAGATGATTCGGTTGATGTTGGCCGCCGACGAATCGCACCCGACCGACTTGAACAAGCTGCGCGCGACGGGTTTCTTGGCACGAAACTATTTTCTATTCAATCGTCCACAATGGATGGAAGAGACCGTTGAACATGTCAGCAAAGGATTTCTCGGTCTGACGATGAACTGTGCCAAGTGCCACAACCATAAGTTCGATCCGCTCGAACAAAACGATTTTTATCGCATGCGAGCCTTCTTTGAACCCTATCACGTGCGACTTGACGTGGTTCCTGGACAAAGTGATTTGACAGTGGACGGCATTCCACGTGCTTACGATCGAGAGTTGAATACGCCCACCTACCGATATATTCGCGGCGATGAAAAGAATCCCGATCAATCGACGGTCATCGCACCTGCCATCCCCTCGATTCTCGCCTTCGATGAGTTGAAGATCGCGCCGGTGCAATTGCCAATCGAGGCTTGGCAACCTGGCTTTCGCCCGTGGGTCGCCGAAGTTCATCGATCAGCGGCTAAGCAGCGAGTTGCGATTGCCGAAGCCAGCGCGCTGAAAGCTCGCGAGCTGCTCGCGGAGAAAAAGATCGTCGCAGACAAAGCTCGGCTCGAGAACGCCGAAAGCAAGCAGTCGACGATTCGCGAGTCGGATCAAAGCAACTCCCAGGAGACTCCTTCGACGGATGCGTCGACATCAAAAATTTTAGTTGATGATAAGTTTGCGACATTGGACGCAACGCTGTGGAAGACGTTGGGTGGCGAGTGGTCACACTCGCCAGGGCGCATGGAGCAAAAGAAGGATGGTGCGAGTCGATACGTCCTGCGACTGCTGAAGAAAATACCAAGAGACTTCGACGCGACCGTTCGGTTCACTACGCTTGGCGGCAGTCGCTGGCGAAGTGTCGGTCTGTCGTTCGATGTGAGTCAACCGGATCCGACGCTCCCAGCCGACACCTCCGACAGCGAACAGACGATCTACGTCAGTGCCGTCTCTGGGGGCTCCAAAGTACAAGCGTCGTTTCATCGTGGTGGCAAAACGCAGTATCCTGGTGGCGAAGCCGTTCGTTCGAAGCCGATCGCATTGAATCAAGAGTACACGTTGCGAGTTCAAGTCCGTGGCTCGCTGGTTAACGCAACGCTCGACGGCGAGCAAGTGATCGCTTGGGTATCCCCTGTCGATCGTCGCGACGGTGCTCTGGAGCTGATGACCTTCGACGCTATGGCCGTGTTCCATGAAGTGCGTGTCAGCGAACTTGATCCAAGCGTCAAGTTGCGCATGCCTAGTGCCGCACCACCTGGCAAGTCCAAGCAGTTGACTCCCGAAGAAGCTGTGGTGAATGCTCAGTTGGGTGTTGTAGTGGCCGACGCCGCGATTGCTCTCGCGCACGCGGAGCTGGAAAGCGTTTCATGCACATCTGCGGCCCAAGATGCCGAGCGATCGAAAAACGAACGTTCGAAAACTACGGATTTGGTGGTGGCTGCGGTCGGTGCGGAGCGAGCAGCAGCCGTTGCGAAAATGCGGCATGCATTGAGCGTGGCTGAACAAGCCTTGCTTCGCGCGACGACCGACAAGAAAGATGCAGCTGAGAAAAGCGTTACGGCTGCACGCGAAAATTTGGAGAAAGCCATCGCGACGTCGCAGTCTGCAATCGCAGCGACTGACACATACACGCCGTTAGTCGGAGCCCAATGGACCCCGACTCGATTCTTGAATTCAGGTAAAGACGATCCGTCGGTTGATTTTGTACCGACTAGTACGGGACGGCGAACGGCGCTTGCCAACTGGATTACCGATCGTCGCAACCCGCTGACAGCCCGTGTGGCGGTGAATCATATTTGGACAAGGCATTATGGGCAGTCACTTGTTCCAACCGTTTTTGATTTCGGCCGCAAAGGGGCGCCACCTACGCACCCCGAGTTGCTCGATTGGCTCGCGAGCGAATTGATCGATAGCGGTTGGAGTATGAAGCATTTGCACCGATTGATTGTCAATTCAGCCACGTATCGACTAAGCTCGTCACTGGCCGGAGCGGAGGAAACTGCTGCCAAAGATCCGGAGAATCGTTATCTTTGGCGGCGGCTGCCGCTACGGATTGAGTCACAAGTGGTTCGCGATTCGTTGCTGTCGTTGGCGGGCTCATTAGACCAGACGCTCGGTGGGCCCTCGATCCCTGCAGCCAAACAGCTCGATTCGACCCGACGCAGCCTTTATTTCTTCCATTCGAACAACGATCGGAACCTTTTCCTCAGCACCTTCGACGAAGCCCTTGTCAAGGATTGTTACCGCCGGGAGCAAAGTATCGTACCGCAGCAAGCGCTTGCATTGACCAATAGTCGATTGGTAATAGATACTGCAGAGAAGATTGCCACGCGCATGTCCGCTCATTTCGCAGACGATCCGCAATTTGTTCGCGAAGCATTTCGAAGGATGGTCGCGATCGAGCCAAGCCAGCAAGAAATTACGGTTTGTATCGATGCCTTGCATCAATGGAAACAGTTACCCAATGGGAGCAACGAGAGCGCGCGTGCCAATTTCATTTGGTCTCTGATCAATCACAACGATTTTGTTACTCTAAGATGACAGTCCCGCCGCGCCCACCAACACTTTTTCGCCAATAGACCTATTATGCAACCTCCCATGTATTCTCCAAAACGCCGCGCGTTTCTTGCTGATATGGGACTTGGGTTTACCGGAATGGCTCTCGGCGCGATGTTGTATCGAGATGGAGTGGCCAATGAGCGGGAATGGAGTCCACCGAATGGCAAACCGCACTTTGCGCCCAAGGCGAGGAGCGTGATTTGGTTGTTCATGAACGGAGGCGTTAGTCAAATGGAGAGCTTCGATCCCAAGCCGATGCTGACCAAGTATGGCGGGAAGTCGATCGCCGAAACGCCTTATGCTGACGCTCAAGATCCAAAGAAACTAGCGCTCGAACGATTGGTCGTTCCGGACGGCAACGGGAACCAGCGCAATCTGCTCTATCCATTGCAAGTTGGCTTTCAGAAACATGGCGAAAGTGGAATTGACGTAAGCGATTGGTTTCCGCATGTAGCCAAGCAAGTGGACAAGTTAGCGATCGTACGTTCCATGTGGACGACGGATAGCAATCATGGTGCGCAGACTCAGTTTCATTCGGGGCGTCACCAGAATGACGGCGACTTTCCAAACCTTGGTGCATGGGTGCATTACGGACTCGGTTCGCTAAACGATAACTTGCCGCAGTACATTTCGATCGGCAACCGCGAATACTGGAACAAACGCGATGGCCACTATCTTGGACCGGCGCACGACGCGGTTCCGATGCGGATCGACCCTAACAATCCGCTTGATTTCAGTCGCCCGGAACGAACCTTTACACCCGAGGCTCAGTCGGTAGGCAAGCATTTGATCGGGCAACTGAATGTTCTACGGGGTGTCGAGTATCCGAACGATCCCGCGATGGCAGCCCGCGTCGCATCGTATGAACTAGCCTTCCGAATGCAACATTCGGTTCCTGAGATCGTCGACTTTTCCGACGAGACGGCAGAAACTCAGGCGCTATACGGAATCGATCAATCGCACAGCAAGGACTTTGGGATGCAATTGTTGGCGGCGAGACGTATGGTGGAACGGGGTGTACGTTTTATTCAGATTCAGCACGGCGCGGGTGGCGCAGGTGCATGGGATGCACACGGGGGGCTGAAAGCAAATCACTCGACCAATGCTCGGGCGGTCGATCAACCCATCGGCGGCTTGTTGGTGGACCTGGAGCGCCGCGGTCTGCTCGAAGAGACGCTTGTGGTTTTTGCCAGCGAGTTCGGCAGGACCCCCGGATCGCAAGGATCGGATGGTCGCGATCATCACATCTTCGGATTCACGGTCTGGATGGCAGGGGGTGGTCTAAAGCGAGGAGTTGTCCATGGTGCGACCGATGAGATCGGTTTTCACGCGGTCGAGAATCGTCACTACGTAACCGACATACACGCCACAATCCTCAAGCAATTAGGTCTCGACTCGCGTCGACTAGAGATTCCAGGCCGCAAGCGAATCGATATCGACCACGGCAAGCCCATCGACGAAATCATCGCGTAAGGGGCTTTTTGGCCATGACATATACCATCGTTGGGGTAACCGGTCACATAGACCATGGAAAAACAACACTCGTTCGGTTGTTGACAGGCGTTGATACCGATAGTCTTCCCGAGGAAAAGCGGCGTGGAATTACAATTGACCTCGGCTTTGCGTCGTATCGCGACGGAGACCATCAGTTTGCCTTAATCGATGCCCCGGGCCATCAGAAGTACATTGGGAATCTGTTGGCGGGCGTCTCGTCCATCGATGTTGGTCTATTAGTTGTGGCTTGCGATCAGGGCATCCAGGAACAGACATTAGAACATGCATCAATCTTACGCGGTTTGGGTCTTAGCGCACTGATCGTCGTTATCTCAAAGGCAGATTTGGTCAAAACCTTTACGATTAAGCAATTGTCCGAGGAGCTTGAATTTTTTCTTTCCGATCTGGGCTTTAGCGAATTGCCGATCGTACCTGTATCTTGCGTCTCGGGTGACGGAATAGCGCAATTGAAATCCCTACTGTGTCAGTGCGCCATTCGGCTTGAAGAAAACGCAAATAAGGTGTTTGCGCATGCGCAATCAGAGGTGCGCATTCCTATAGACCGAGTCTTCAAGGTTGAAGGTCGTGGGCTAGTTGTCGCCGGTTCTCTATGGAGTGGAAAAATTAGTGTCGGTGACACGTTGCAACGTGCAGGGACGAATGACATTTTTCGAGTGCGAGAAATGGAAGTTCACGGTGAAAGCGTCGAATCGTCGAAGGCTGGAATGCGAACGGCCATTAATTTAGTAGGTCCGACAAATGTCGATTTGTGTCGAGGCGACGAACTCGTTAGTCCCGGAAGTTACCATACGAGCGATCGACTCGTTATTTGTCTTGAAGTATTCTCGGAAGCATCCGAAATTCGATGCCCATGCAAAATACAATTGCACACGGCAACTCATTCATGTTCTGCGAGGATTCTAGGATTGAAGAGTTTGGTGCCGGGAACAAAGGTTGTGGCAATCGTAAATCCAGAGGAACCTATCGTGGCAACGCTCATGCAAGCTTGCCTGTTTCGATGTCCTTATCCAGTAGGTTCGTTTGCATCGGGCCGGGTCATGGCAGCGATTGATTCTCGACGGTTCAAGAATAGAGACCTAATGGAATTTGGGAAGAAACTTATAGACGCGAATCCGTCGGATCGACTACTTGCATGGGTCGAATTGTACGGAGAGTTGGAGGTTAACACGTACTTTGGTTTGTATCAGGTCGGCGTGAGCGAAGACGAATTGGCAGAAATGGTTACTGCACTTGCTGCGAATCGTCGCTTGATTAAGCTTGGCGCCAAACTAATCTCGGTTGAGGCAAGCAATAATGCAAAACTGCGTATATTAAAAATTCTAAAGAACCGAAAAGGCGCGGAACAAGCCTGGATATCCGAAAAATCGCTTCTCGATCAAACTCTTCCTAGTGGTACGGCGGTGCTTATCGCTTGGGGAGTGGAACAGTTGATTACGGAGGGCAAACTTGTTCGAATTAACGGTATGATTGCACTTGGCACCGAAGGGGACATATTGACCAACAAGCAACGCCGTCAGTTGGAGGTCATCATCGCATTATTTGAAGGTGCTCGGATGCCTCCCACGATGAAGGAGATCTCTGCATCGCTCAAACTCTCGAGCGATGCCGTGTCGTCGCTTATCCGCTTTGCTGTCCAACGAGAACTTTTGATCGATTTGGGAAATGGTTTTTGCGTTTCGACTGGCATATTTAGGATTTTTTGCAGAGAGCTCTTTGCGATTTTCACCGTTGATCAAAGTGCATCGGTGTCATGTATTCGAGATCGCTTGCAATTAACACGCAAATACGTGATCCCACTCTTAGAGTATTGTGATCGTGTGGCGATAACCGTACGAAAGAATGACCATCGGAACGCTGGATTGAAATTGCTACTTCATTGCGATTGGGAGAAGACAACGGAGCACACCTTTGAATCAAAATAGGACGCTACGCAAACTTCCGGCAGTCGATCATGTACTGCGGAGTGAAGGATTGCGAGAGTATCGGGAGCTTCATTCGCATTCCGTTGTCGTAACTTGTATTCGAGAATCAATCAGAGATTTTCGAATCGCAATGGCGCTCCATGCGGAATGGAATCCGGACGACGTTTTGAACAGCATCGTCGATTCGGTTCAGAAAAAACTGCAGTCCATGACCATGAAATCGCTGCGTCCCGTAATCAACGCGACGGGCATTATCTTGCACACGAATTTGGGACGTGCTCCGTTGGCTTCGAAGGCAATCGAGCGAATGCTGTCCGTTGCCGCTTATACGAATCTCGAGCTAGACATTGACTCCGGAAAACGTAGTCGCAGAGGAGAAAATGTCACGCGACTACTTGCAATGGCGACAGGTGCTGAAGATGCATTGGTCGTTAACAACTGCGCGGCCGCAACGATCTTGGTGCTGCAATCGCTGGCGATGGGGCGAGAAGTTATTATTTCCCGAGGACAACTCGTCGAAATTGGCGGGGGATTTCGCTTGCCCGAAGTCTTCAAATCGGCAGGTGTCATTCTACGAGAGGTCGGTACCACCAACCGCACCTATTTCCGCGACTATCACGAGGCGATTTGTCCAGCAACCGGAGCTGTTATTCTTGTTCACCCAAGTAACTTTAGTCAAACAGGGTTTGTTTCTGCGCCGAGTGTCATGGAATTGGTCTCAAGTCTCAAGGATCGGACGTTCCCAGTCATACACGATATCGGAAGCGGAAACCTATACGATTTGTCGCAGTTCAGACTGAACGAGCCATCAGTCAAAGAGAGTATTCAATCGGGCGTCGATCTTTGCTTGTTTAGCGGGGACAAGTTGTTCGGTGGACCACAATGCGGCGTCATCGTAGGCAAACGCTTCTGGATGGATCAATTGCGTTCCAATTCGTTAATGCGAGCACTACGGGTGGACAAATCAACGTTGGGAGCTCTTGAAGCTACAGCGGAGATACACATGTCCGGAAAAGCATTTGAGCAGCTCCCAACATTGCAGATGCTGGCCACGCCGCTTGACGAGGTGCATTCACGATGTCTGGAGCTACATGGACAGTTGACATCAAGCATCCAATGGAGACTTAGCGTATGCAAGTGTGAATCCTTTGTTGGCGGCGGGACATTGCCGAGTCAAGGGATTCCCAGTTTCTCGCTTCAGATCGAGGGGGCTTATCTCGACCAACTTGCAAAATCGTTGCGATTAGGAATAAAAGCGATCCTGCCGCGTCTCAGCGAGAATAAGATTCTACTTGACATGAGAACGGTGGATTCTCGCGACATCGGATATGTCGCAAGCAGACTACAAGAATTGCTTGCCGAACCGGAAGGTTGAGATTTCAAGACTAGTCGCATATCATGGGGTGATTCCGGAAGCGTTCGTTGGTCTGGTGACCGCCCCGGTCTTCAAAACCGGAGAGATCCTAGAAATGGGGTCTGGTGGGTTCGATTCCCATCCGTTTCCGCTCGGTTGCAAAACTAATGACGGACTACTTTGAATCGGATTATCCATAGCTTCCAGAGAGAATAACGCGAAGATGACGAGGACTAATTGCTCGTATGCATGCGAATCTCTATGGCGAAATCAAAACTCAAATACCCGGCGTCGCAATATCCTGGGGGTGGATGGGCCAAGGACTTGCACGGGAACGAAAAGGGATGGAAACGGTTTAGGCAAACCCTAAATCGTGTTTGCCCCAAGACTGTTTCACAGTACGAACAGGTTGTCGATTGCTTTGGTCCCATTCGGAATCAGGGAAACCGACGAACATCTACGGCTTTTGCTTGCCTATCCGTCATTGAGTACTTCGAGCACCGCGTTCGAGGATGTCTGTGCGAACGATCAAAAGAGTTTCTTTATTCCATCACATCGTCTACGATCCACCGAAACAAACGGTGTCAGGATTGCACCATTCGCGACACGCTACGAGCACTGTCGCGATTTGGTGCTCCACCTGAAATCTACTGGGAGTATTCTCCCATTGGACGAAAGCCAAAACCCAAAGATCCGCGGCTGTTTAGCTTTGCCGGTGATTTTCTAGACCTGCGTTATGCGAAACTGGATTCGGCCGATGCGGATGGCAACGCAACGTTGAAGCGAGTAAAGAAATGTTTGAGGTTGGGTATTCCGATCGTCTTCGGCTACGAAGTGCATTGGTTAAGCACCCCGAAAACCCCCTTTCCAATTTCGTCTCCTTTTTATACGCCTGGCTGGCAATCAGTCGTCGCGTGTGGATTCGATGACGAGATCGCAAGTGTCCTGATTCGCAATTCATGTGGTACTGAATGGGGACAAGGTGGCTATGCATGGCTACCCTATGCCTATATTCACGATGATCATGCG
The DNA here is from genome assembly GCA_040080875.1 of Pirellula sp. Classification (GTDB taxonomy): domain Bacteria; phylum Planctomycetota; class Planctomycetia; order Pirellulales; family Pirellulaceae; genus JBKCUI01. The sequence goes on along the minus strand of JBEBHM010000014.1, from coordinate 12,761 downwards.
GCGGATTTTTGGGTAGTCTGGAAAGATGAATGGATGAATCGAATTTATCGCTAAAGTCTCCATCGATCACCGAGTCTATCTTTTCGACTATGTTTTGAATTGCTTCCCTTGCAAATTGGCGATCCCGAAAAACTTACTATTTCGCTTCCCATCCTGCGGTTTTTGCAACCCTGGGCGTCCCTATTCCCTACGTCGTTGCTGGATAGCATGGTGCCTTTGTATTCATACAAGTTGGCTTCAGGGAGTTCATTGTGCTAAAAGTAAATTCGAAAACTCGCTTGTTGATCGTTACGTCCAAATCATTGTTTAGAGAGTGTCTGCAAATGGCGATTCGTTCGCAGATACCCGACTTAGAAATAGAGACGTCTGCAAGTCTCGACGACGCCTATGTTTTGTTTGGTTCGTCAGATGAATTTGCGGTTGTCTTTGACCTCGACGGACTTCCAAAGTTTACTCCGTCAGAAGCAAAACTATTCGTGAATCGATTTGAATGCGCAACCGTCCTCGTCGTTGGCCGTTTGGAACAGGAAAACCTAGCCACCGCATATTTAGAAGCTGGCGCTGCCGATTTCCGAATTGCAGATTCCGAATCCTTGTCCCAATTCTGCGAAACGATCAACCGTGCCATTCGAGGCGAAACAAATTACGGACCCGAAAGAACGCGAGAGATTTTTGCAAGGCTCCAGCAACTTTCGAAGGAAGTATCACGAATCAACTCGATGGAAGATTTGGTTCTTACCAACAGGGAAATGGAAATTCTCCAGTATGTAGATGAAGGTAAATCCAACAAACAGATTGCTTGCTCGCTCCATATCTCGTTGCACACCGTCAAGAACCATATTCATCGCATTTTGGAAAAACTCCATGTTTGCAATCGTCGCGAAGCGGTCCGATTGGCATACACCAGCGGCTGGCTAAAAATGAACCTTCCCTAAGTCGAACTGTCGATGAATGCCTTTGAGCTGGGTTCCGAAATTGGAATCGGCTTGTTGCGTCCATATTTCTGGTGCGCATCGACGAAGCCACCGCTAGCCAGGGCTGCTCCAAATGACAATTCACCAGCGAGTATCGTCGCTCCAATGATTTCCGCAAATTTCTGAGACTTGCCTTCACCAAAACACCCAAGCATATTTAGGCACTCGCGGCTCGTGCCAAGGCTGGTACCGCCGCCAACTGTGCCAACGGTAAGTGACGGCAGGGTAACCGATGCATAGAGGTCACCACGATTCGTTATTTCAAAACTGGTGATTCCGACGGCGCAATTCGTTATGTTGGCTATATCTTGCCCACAAGCAACAAAGATCGCTGCTAACCCATTGGCAAAGTGTCCGTTAAAGCCCAACACGCCCGCTTGAAGCTGAGCGAGTAATGTTCGTTGCCACATTTGAAAAATCGCCTGAGGGGACGTCTTGAGGTAGCTATTAACGATTCTGTCAGGAATGCAGAGTCCAGCGGTAACGTACTTTCCCTTTCCGCTCCGGAACAGAGAAGAGCTTGCCCGCTTTTCCGAGCTCCCGCCAGTCAGTACGTAATAATTCTGGACATCGTACTGCTCCGCGATCCATTGACAGGCCGCATCTGTGGCTTGAGAGATCATGTTCATCCCGTGAGCATCGGCAGTGGTATACTGAAAGTCGACAGTCGCATCACGCCCAAGTTGACGTACTTGCAAATCGATCAGTTTTCCCCGTTTTGTCGTCGATTCTGCGATGGCCTTGATCGATTGGAAGTGATCTTTCAATGTCGCACAAAACCGATGCGCTGTTTCTATATTCGTCAAGGTGAAAATCGGGCAAGCCCGATTGCCCTCACCGGAGACTCTGACCACAGCACCTCCTGAACGCGTAATTGCCATCATGCCGCGCTCGTAAGACCGGACAAGCGCCCCCTCGGTTGTTGCCAACGGCACGTAGAAAGTGCCTCGAGCAAATTCCCCTTCTACCAGCAATGGGCCTGCAACACCCAGCGGAATCTGTACCGTGCCAATCGCATTTTCGATATTGCCACGCATCGAAGCGCTCTCGATCGTATAGCGACCAACGTGATCGAAATGCGCATTCGTACAATCCTCCAACCACTCACGCCGGAGCTTGATGTCTTCGTCCGTGTAGCCTTGATTGGAGAATCTCGGCACCAACGAATACTTGTCATTACGCTCAGATTCCACGTCGGCACTATGCATCTTACTTTCTCCTACACACAATGAATTTATGCGTTTGCGACACGCGAATTGCTTGTTGCGAGGGTTTTCCAAAACGCCACCAAGGCTATCCCTGAAACGAGGACTTGGGCGCTGAATAGGTTTAGCCCAAACTGCGATTTGTCATGGGACGTAAATGCCAACATCCCGGCACCGCATGCCACGAATAGCAAATGCCTTGCACTTTGCTTCTTTCGGCGGGAATCGCCACTGTCCGAAGTCCTCGATCCTCGGTCAGATCCAACACGCTCCAGGAGTGTAGAAAATCGAAATGCACCGTTCTGGATTAGTTGAGTAGTTGCTTGAGACCAATTAACAACCGCGTCTTGAGAAAAGAGCGCCTTGCGTGCATGCCATGACAAGTAACGACGGCATGCAACGGCGAGATGGGACCCAACATCAAAATGGGGCGCAAATTGACGAATCAACCCATCAATCGCTATGGCAGAGCGAATGTATTTGATGACGTCTCGCTGAGGCCAGATGTGCGTCTCACGCGATAGCTTGAGCATGTCTAACATTACCATGGTTGTCGAGGTCTTCAACGTAGGGTTGTTCTCATCCCCTTTGTACCACTTCTCTGAAAGTCGCTTAGCTCCCTCGCGAAACCTTTCCGGTTTTGATCTTTCATCCATAGATGAGAGGTCAAAGAAGCGATCGCAGAGCGACTCAATGTCTCGCCTTGCGTACGCAAGCGTCATGGCGACAAGATTCTGGCGACTAAACTGACTGATTACACCAGTAATGCCGAAGTCTATGTAACCAACAACATTTTTTGGAAGTATCATCAAATTCGCGGGGTGCAGGTCCGCGTGGAACATCCCGTGACGAAAAGCATCCCCCAAGAAGTTGTCGATAATCGCGCGCGCAAATTCATCTGGGTCAAATCCAAGCGAGTTGAGAAAAATCGTGTGACCCGCATCCTTCTTTTCCAACATGCGAATGTGGTCTAACAAGGTCACACCCTCGAAAAACTCTATCAGCAGGACTCGCTTTCGGATATACATCGGTTCAACATACGGTACTCGCTCTCGCATGTTTTCGTCGGCGTTTCTTCGCAGCTGAATCATGTAACGAGCTTCATTCCGAAAGTCAAGCTCTTCGACGGTCCAAGCTACAAACTCTGTAAGCGGATCCACCATCCAGGATAGGACGGATAATCGAAATTTTAGAATGATCCAGACAGCTGCTTTCATTAATTGAATGTCCCGTTCGAAGCCTTCAAGCGTATCGGGGCGCTGAATCTTTACCGCGATCTTACGGCCCGCCATCGTGGCAACATGAACTTGACCTATGGAACCGGAAGCGATCGGAATGCGATCGAAACGATCAAAAATCTCCAAGGGTGTTTTCCCAATTTCTTGTACAAACACTGCTTCAATTTCGTCCGACGGAATTGGCTTGACGCGATCCAAAAGGGAATATAGCGCGTGGCAATATTCAAAAGGGAGAATGTCGGGTTGCAACGCAAGCATTTGGCCGAGCTTAACGAAAGAACCGCCCAGCGATTCAAAAACAAGCTTCAAGCGTTCAGGCTTGGTTAGCTTGGATCGAACGATGAGCCTGCCAATACATGGAACGGCCTCTACCAGTATGTCGATACCATGCCGCGATCCATGGCTCACAAGAACAGCGACAATATGTAAGAGACGCCAAAGGATCGCCATTTCAAATAAATTCCTGAAAGCGAGGCTCATGCACCTCAGGAAGCTTTTTTTCCGACCGTTCAAATACCGTGCCGTGAAAAATCGACTTGCGGCGGCTTAGCATCCCTTCGATTGCCGACTGCATTGTCTGCTGCACTTGCTGACTGAGTTCATGTACGATCGATTGGATGCAAGCTGCATCGTGCGGCAAGTGTTCTGTCGGGATGGGGTCAAGAATTCGGATATGCCACTTGGTTGGAAGCGGAACTAGGTTTGCAGTTGGCGTCAGGGGAATGAATGGCCAGAGGGTATGCTTTTTCCACCAAGAGGATTCGATCTTTCCAAGAATTGGAAATGACTCGGCCGGCCCAATCGACACAAATGGGATGATGGGAACCCGATGGCGTAGCGCAGATCTTATGTAGTCGTCACGGTGTTTTCCAATTTTATAAATATCGCGATTGTACATCCTAAAGGCTCCTCGAATTCCTTCAGGAAAGACCCCAAGGATTTCATGTTGTTTAAGGATTCGATTTGCGTTTTCCTGGCATGCGATGATTCCCCCAATGCGCGTTAAGAAACCGGAAAGATGCGGATGCTTTACGAGACCTGGGTGGATTAAGAACCTAGGAATCCGGCCAGTGTACTTGGACAGAAGATGGACCAGCATGACGCCATCCAATGGCATAAAACCACGGTGGATGCCTGCAAAAACAGCACCTCCCTGACTTGGAACGTTTTCAAGTCCCTCCGTCTCAATTCGCCAATAAAGTTTTTCCAAAAATGCGAACCGCCATCGACTGCACGAGTGTAGATACTGTTCATCCATTCCAAAGTCGTCGACCATCCGGTCATCTTTCAGCTTGCTCTTGCCGCCACGACGCTGTATCGCGATCGATGTTCCAATCGAGGTCGATTCGTATTCTCGACGACGATCCAGGAATTTATGGATGGAAGCTTCGCTGGAATCCACAGGAGTAAAGTCCACCTCGCCTTGAAGCTTTTCACCAGACACAGTCCATGGAAAACGAAGGTATTCCATTTGGTCGAAATGCTCTGCAGCTCCGATCGGGGCCAAAAAGGATCGTGCGATGCGTTGAATGATCGCCGGTATAGGAATACGCCAATTGCGGGCCGCTTGGTTGGCTTTTCGCAAACAAATCACTTGGCTAGGCGCAACGTTGTAAATCCCTGGCTCACCCTGATCAACAACCTTGCAGACGGCATCAACAAAATCGCTCAAACTAAGCAATTGAATGCAAGGATCGTAACCAGCCAAAGGGAACACAAATCTAGAGCGAAAGAAACGGTTCGCGAATTCGCGATCATCGCCATGAAGAATGTAGCTGGATCTCAGGATCGAAACCCGAGATGAATGATCTTTCAACATATCCACGGCAATGGATTCTATTTTCGCCCAGTTGGACGCAATTCGGCTAAAACGCTTTCTTGTAGTCGGATAATCCTCGCCGACCATTCCGGGGTTGCGAAAGTCCGATCCGTATACTTCAGCGCTCGACAACAGTACCAAATGCCGCACTCCAGAATCGCAGGCCGACCGGATCATTGCGGTTGCATACTCAACGTTGGCGTCGAGTGCTCGTCGACCCAATCCTCTCGGTCTCGACACCAATGGTGAGAAGACTAACGTGTCCTGCATCTGCAGATTCGCTGGCTCATTGATTTCTATTGCCACCGATCGATCTCCGCTCACGCGTTGCGTTGCCATTCGTTTCGCAATGGCACTCGCCACCATGGGACGCTCGTCGATGATTGCAATTCGCTGAACTTGCCGATGAGGGTTTTCAACCAATTTAACAGGAATTGTGTCAGTTGCCATTTTGCCGATTCTTTAATACCTTGCCTTCATTCCATTTTTAGGGGTTGAAGTTTTAGGGGTTGAACGAAGTGGATCGTGTGAAAGATCTCTGCGATCCGGGAGGTTTAAAACCATCCACTACCCCAATGGATAGCCTTGAAGACGCACTATGTTGCTCAACGTCATCTTCCCGCAAATAGAGAATCTGATTCGATTCGACTTCTCTGTACGTCAAACTTGTTCCGCTCGGCCACCGAACCGTTACGGAATCAATTTGCGTTAGGCTGCCCAGCCCAAAATAGATTCGGTCACTGTTTTGAGATGCATAACCACCGCCAGCTGTGACATGCCGTAGCATCTGAACGACTTCACCGGAGTCTGCAAATCCTCGCAGGGTGACTTCTGCTCCTATCGCATCGCGATTGCTTTCCGTTCCGATGAGCTTGATCGCCAACCAATTGCGACTTTGGCCAATGTCGTTGCGCAAAAGTACCGGTGGCATTGATTTCTTGCCACAGTCACCAGGATTAGTGTTCACCACAATGTCGTAGTCGCCATCGTTGTCAAAATCAGCAATCGCCATTCCGCGTGCGTCCTTTATGTCGTCGGCTCCCATTGCCATCGCAACATCCGCAAACTGTAAATTGCCGTCAGCTCCTTTGCCACGTCCGCGCAAGAGAACATTGTGCTCATTCCCATTCCAAGAAAGATTTCCGCGAAACTCATCCCGGTAAAACTTACCGGACTTGTACTGCCGGATTTGTGTCACGGCAGAACGAATGAAAGGCAGTCACAAATCGTCTTTGTTGAGTCCCGTCACCCATCCATTGACTGAGTAAACATCCTGAATTCCATCATTGTCGAAATCAAAGATTGCTGAACTCCAGTACCAACCGTGTGGGTTTACTCGGCACTTCTCGGTTGCATCCGCAAAGGTTCCATTGCCATTGTTTAACAGAAGTGAATTCCCTCGAATAACTCTTTCCCCAAAGCTCCTCCAATCGCCGTCAATCATGCTGAAAATCTCGCGATAGAGAGAATAGTCCTCCAATATCGTTCCCTCTTGGATACTGCTGATGATGTATCGTTGTAGTGTGGCAGAATTACCGAACCAGCGTTGGCCGGAATGAACTGCAGCTTTGTAAATATCCAAATCACCATCGTTGTCGATGTCCTCAAAGCTTGCAGACATTCCGTATCCGATATCCAAGGTCCTCGATTCTTTGGAGACATCGCTGAATTTTCCGTTGCCCTCGTTTCTGAAAAGTGCATTGCGTCCAAAGTCATTGGCAACGTAAACGTCTTGGTCTCCATCTCGGTCGTAATCACCCCAAGCGATTCCAAGCGACAATCCTCCTTCACGGACTCCGGCTTCCTCTGTCACGTCGGTGAATCGCAAATTGCCATCGTTGCGGAGCAACGTGTTTCCCTGACCGTTTCTTGTATAAAAATTCGTCGACGGCAGGTTGATTCTTGGGTCGAGATATCGTCCAAGGTATAGATCCAATTTACCGTCATTGTTGTAATCAGCGGCTGATGCAGTCGAGACCCAAACTCCGGATACATTCGCTTGGTCTGTGACATCCGTGAATGTTCCATTGGCTTCGTTGCGAAATAAGAAGTTGTTTCCAGTGGATCGGCCAAGAAAAAGATCTCGGTCACCGTCGTTGTCGAAATCACCAAAAATGGCGACGTGCACGCCTGCCAGCCCCACCGGCAAACCAGCGCGCGCGGTCGTATCTTCAAACGTCCCGTTTCCACGATTACGATACAGGCAAGGATTCGATCCATCGCAAAAGAAGATATCAAACCAACCATCGTTGTCGTAATCTGCCGTCGCAACGCCTGCCGTCGCATACTTCATGATTCCGAAGCGTTCGGGCCTCCATCCAGGCTCATCAAGCATTGGATTATGATGCGATTCGAAACGTATTCCCGCTGTCTGAGTAATATCCGTGAATCCGCGACCGCTGCCGACAACCGATTGGCCATGGAGAAGCTCTTTGCCTTGGATTCGCCACTCACCGTTTTGCCGATGTAGTTTCAATTGGAATGTAGAATGGCTCTCAAGCGGTTCGTTCTGAATCGTTCGCCCCCGCAGCCAAAGCATTCCTTCGATCCGAACGGAACCATCTGAGTTGCGCTCTTTGATGGTGGAAATCTTAAATTTCGCCTCATCCAGATTCCCCATGTTCGAAATATGCTGCTCAAGTTGACCACGCACATCGGACTTGCGATAAGACTTGCAGTTTATCTGATGCCACTCATAAACTCGTACGCCATCGCGATCTTCTTGAAGTTTCAAATCCCAAAGCCCTTCGTCAGGTGACGCATAGGAATCGTCATGCAATGCCATGAGCCCTTCTATGTCTCGAAGCATCATGGCACTTCCAAATTGTTTGAGAAATTGGTTGAGCGACGTACCAATCTCGGCAAGTTCCGCTGCGTCTCGCTCTATGGTGTCCAACTTGAGTTTGCCCCAGATTGCCACATAAACGAAAGCGACGGCAACTCCCAAAGCAATTCGTCGAAACCATTTTCGCCTACGTGTCGGACTGTTGGGAGTCATGGTCTTGATCGTCTCGCCGCAATCGCCAAGGCCTGTTTCCTGTTCCGACGACAAATCTACGATGGCCATCTTACCCTACTCTCTTAAAGATGACAGAAGCATTGTTCCCGCCAAAGGCATATGCGTTGTTCATCGCTACCTCGACGTTATGTTCTCTCGCTCCCGTGGTGACATAGTCCAGATCGCACTCCGGGTCATGGGATTGCCAGTTGATGGTCGGTGGAATGCGTTGGTGTTTGATTGCGAGGGCACACGTGACCGCCTCGATTGCCGACGCAGCACCCATCGTGTGTCCGATCATGCTCTTGATGGATGACATCGGTGTACCGTAGGCCACGTCCTGAAATACACTCTTAACTGCCTTGGTCTCGACAACATCACTCAGTTTTGTCCCAGTTCCGTGAGCGGATATATAGTGAACGTCTTGATAATTCAATCTGCTGTTACGCAGCGCGCACCGCATTGCTCTCGCAGCTCCTTCACCTGTTGGATGAGCTGCGGTCATGTGGTGAGCATCGCACGTCAATCCGTATCCAGCAACTTCCGCATACACCTGCGCATTGCGACGCGAGGCATGGTCCATCGTCTCCAGAACAAGGATAGCAGCTCCCTCTCCTGGGATCATTCCTTTCCTGTTCCTATCAAAGGGTCGACAGAGATCCGGAGAAATTGCTCCCAAACGAGCGAAGCCCGTAAAAGTGATTCGGGAAAAAGCATCCGCACCACCTGCCAACATGACATCTGCACGCCCAGTTCTGAGAACATCATACGCGTGCGCTATGGCATAATTGCCCGCAGCGCATGCTGCCGGAATAACCAAATTGATGCCGTTAAAACCAAATTCCCGGGCGATGTGGACCGCAATGGTATGGCATGGATACTGGAATACAAACTTGGAACCTGCATTGTCGGGCATCCCATCCATTAGACGGTCGTTAAAACGCTCAACGACCGGTGCCTCGCCAGTCGTTGTCCCCATGCAAACTCCAACTCTTGCGGACTTCGTTTCGTCGGAGGCAAAGCCAGAATCGTTAATAGCCATGCGCGCCGCAGCAATCGCAAGCTGGGACGTTCGGCCCATTTCGCGGAGGTCTTGAGTCTTTACATATTCGTTCGCGTTGAAGCCTGCGATTTCCCCACCTCGATGAACACGATAGTTGGTGGTATTCAGAGAGGCAACCTCCGAGATTCCGCATACACCCTCCAACGCGTTTGACCAAAACATTCGCCATCCGACGCCAATCGACGTGATTACCCCGACACCTGTAACGACCACCCGTGGTAGCATCACCGTCTTCCTTTGGAAATCGAACTGCCTGTCGAAATTGAGGCCGCCATGTTCTCACCATCCCGTTCTGTGTTCAAGCTGCAGCGGTCGCAAGATTCTTCTGCACCATCGCTACCGCGTTGTCTATGGATTGAAACTCTTTCATCATGTTCGCATCTTCTTCCTCGTCGGGGATGCTGAGTTTGAATTCCCGCTCCAATTCGACCAGCATCTCAATCCTAGCCAGTGAATCGATTTCTAACGCATCAAAGGTGTCTTGATCTCCTATTTGATCTACCTTGAGGCCACACACTTTTGCGATCGTTTTTTTGACGCGTACTCGGATCTCTTCGACAGGCATTTGGACACCTCTAACGTTGGCGTTTAAGAATTACGTGCGTTGAAGTGTTTTATCACGAATGCCAATCTGCACTCAATGAATCCTGTTGCTCATAAAAGAAGAGCCAGGGCTTATGCGTCTGAATCTCTAGGACCACGCAAGCATGAATCCAATGGGTCAGGTCTACAGGCACGTCGCACGGATTGAATCGTTATTGAATCGAGCGGTTCATTGGCAGTGAAACTTGTCTTGCCACAATCACCATCGAGACAAGTGCCCTCAATCAAGTCAACCTAAGGATCGTTGAATGAAACCACGTCGCTTTGACTTCCTTTTTGTTTCCGACAATAGGTTGCTCGCAGAAGTTACCGGTGCGGCTCTAATCGAGCAAGGGGCAATTGATTCCTTCCTCCATGTGCGGAAGGGGAATGAGATCTCCCAGCTGAGAACACTGCGAGAAACGCCCGATGTGCTTGTACTAGACGAACAATCCCATGCTGATGTCGAGGATCTCTACTTACGAATTAGGCGGATCAAAGAAGAGTTTCCACAATTACCACTTGTCGTCATTGGTGAGTGTGTTTCTGGTGAACGAGTGGCGGGATGCATCGTTTCTGGTGCCAGTACCTTTGTCCTAGCGAGCGATTCGCTTGCTGAGTTGGTCGCCACCCTAGAATCGCTAAAAAACGGAAAGCCGCGCTGCAGCAATCTAGTTATCGAGGCAGTCCTTTGCAGAATTCGGGAACTGTCGCAAGCCAAGAGTCTCGAAGCATGCAGCGATGCAAATACGCTGACGCAACGCGAAATAGAGGTCTTGTCCTTGGTTGAGAAGGGTATGCTCAACAAGGAAATCGCACGAAGACTTGGTATCGCGGTTTCTACCGTTAAGAATCACTTGCATGCGATTTTCGAAAAATTTGAAGTGACAGAACGACGCGAAGCAGTCCGTCGAGGAATCGCCTCTGGAATCTTGAACTGCCAACCACAGGACGCGGTGGCATGAGTCGCCCCTTTTCGCCCCTCAACTCAAGTCGCGGCCCGGCCCCCTATTACGATGTCGTGGTAATCGGTTCCGGAATTGGTGGATTGGTTTGCGCCAATCTGCTGGCAGGCTCAGGTTTGAAGGTTCTTATCATCGAGCAACATACGATGGTGGGTGGTTATTGTTCGGGATTTCGACGCAAAGGGTTTCTATTCGATTCAGCTAGCCATTTTTACCCGCTTCTCGGCAATCCAAACAGCATCTCCGGGCGAATCCTAAGTGAGATTGGATCGCCGACGCGATGGGTCAAAATGGATCCGGTGGATCAATTTCATTTGCCGGATGGATCTCGATTCTCCGTTCCAGCAGATTTTGGGTCTTATTTACGACAGCTTCAACTCGAATTCCCCGACGAAATTGATGCGATCGACAAATTCTTTCTAACAGCCAGAAAACTTTACCTATGGGGACTGTTGCACTTTTTTGAGGGGTGCGAATCGGATCGACTTAGGCCTTATCTGACAATGACCGTTCGCGATGCGCTCAACCAATACTTCGTGTCCGAAAAACTAAAACTGCTTCTGACGGCCGATTGTCCGCATTGGGGTTCGACTCCCTCGCAGACTTCTTTCATTTTCGACAGTCTCCTAAGGCTTTCCTATTTCGAAGGCAACTATTTTCCAGTCGGTGGATCTCAAAAATTTGCGGACGACTTGGCGGGGCAGTTTCAATTGCGAGGGGGGGAAATCTTAATGAACTCGCTGGTTCGCAGCATTGTTGTCTCCAACGATCAGGCGACTCACTTGGAAATCGAATCTGGAAAATTCAAGAATCGAACCAACCTGACGATCCATGCAAATCAGATCGTATCCAACGCAGACATGCGACAAACAGTTTTTGACATGGTTGGCGAGGAGTTCTTTCCAACGGACTTTATCGATCACATCAAGAAACTTGAACCATCGTTTTCATGTTTCCTATCGCATATCGGCCTACGTGATGTACCATCTCAATTGCTTGAAGATGTCCACGGCTACTATTGGAATGCGTGGGACTCAGATCGGGTTGGGAGCGATGCATTTCAATTCAAGCTGTTTGCTCCTACCTTGTATGATCCGACACTTGCACCGCCAGGCGGGCAAGTGCTCATCGTTCAAAAGGTAGTTGACCAAAACTACGATTCGGTCACCGACTGGCATGCGTCCAAGCGTCAAATCGAGCAATTTGTTCTTAACCGACTGGATCGAATCATTCCCGGATTCAGGAACAAAATTGTCGTGTGCGAAAGCGCCTCCGCCCATACTTCGCATCGATTCACGCTGAACTATCAAGGTGCAATGCTGGGTTGGAGGATGTCACCTAACCAACTCGGGGTGAATCGCCCGGCTGTCGAAAGTCCGATTCGAAACCTGTACTTCGTTGGACAGTGGACACGCCCTGGTGGTGGGATTACTCCCGCCATTGTTTCTGCGATGAACGTTGCTCGCAAAATCACTGGTGAAAGGTGTTCACGATCGTCATTTCTTTCTACAAGACCAAAATTGCCCGTCTCCCGTTTCATGAATGATGTTGAGGTTGCCAGATGAGTCGCCGCAGTCGCTGGGTAAAACGAATCGCCGTGTGGATGATTTCGATTGTCTTGATCGCAGGAGCTGGACTTGCATATACTTGGCGACGCATGTCGCAAGAAGACCTCAGACACGCTTCATTTTGTAGCTGTTGCACAAGCATCAAGGGTTTGCTTGCTGCGTACGGTACCGCACTCGAAGAGTCGCTGCTTTCGAACGACATCACCAAGCTCGAGAGGTTTTATGCAGCCGAATATGTTTCCAGCCATCGCGGACAATTTCAGTTCAACTCGGCTAACGATCTAGGTGCTGTGAAACTCACGCATTTCGTTGCGACGGGCGACAAACCAGCTACGCGCGCCGACGTCTT
>JBEBHM010001134.1:0-2138 GCA_040080875.1 Pirellula sp. | reverse complement strand
GTCGGCGTTGTTAATTTATTGGCGAAGTGAAAGTTCTCAGCGCCGTTAGTTCCATCGCGTCAGGATTTCGAAGTGAACGACAAAGAGCAGAAATTAGCTATCGCCAAAGCGGATACCCTCATCGAAGCCATGGGTTGGATTCGGAGATTTCGTGGAAAAACGACCGTGATCAAATTAGGCGGTTCCCTTATGGGCAATCCGGACGCGATGCGACATACCTTGTTGGACATCATCTTTATGGAAACCGTAGGCATGCGTCCTATCGTCGTGCATGGGGGAGGTCCATCGATCAACAAGGCCATGGAGGCTGCCAAGATCGAACCCGTGTGGGTCAAGGGTCGACGAATGACGGATGCTCGCACGCTCGAAATCGTGGAAAATGTTCTCGGATATGAGCTTAATTCACACCTTGCCAGCGAGATTGAGAGACTTGGTGGACGAGCGATGAATCTTAATTTCCGTACCACCAATGTGTTGTTCGGTGAGAAACTCCTGTTGGAAGAGCCTGGATCCGATCCTCTCGATATCGGTTTTGTCGGCCAAGTGACGAGGGTGGACCGTCAAACCATCGAAAGCCTGACCTATACCGAACAGATACCGATCATCCCGTCGATGTGCATCGATGATCGAGGACAGAAATACAACGTCAATGCCGATACGGCGGCCATGGCGGTCGCCGAAGCGCTTGGAGCCGAGAAACTCATCTTCATCAGCGACGTCAATGGGGTTCGTAAAGACAAAAATGATCCCGAGAGTGTCATCCATTCCTTGACCGCCGCCGAAGCCAAACAGTTGATTGTCGACGGTGTCATCGCGGGCGGAATGATTCCAAAAGTAGAAGCATGTCTGTCGACGTTGGATCGAGGGGTTGGGAAAGTCCACATCATCGATGGTCAACTCCGGCACTCGCTGTTGCTCGAAATCTATACGACTGCGGGTGTGGGAACGGAGATCGTTCAAAACAGAAACTCACCTGCGACTCGGATCAGTCTGGGACCGAAATAACATGAAGCATTTGCGATCTCTGTTCGATCTTAGTATCGACGAATTTCACGAAATCCTAGGTCTGGCAGATTCGCTCAAGACACGACTGGCAGCTGGCCAGCGCCCCGACTTGTTGAAGAACCGCACCTTGGCTTTGCTTTTTGAAAAGGCCAGTTTGCGAACCCGTGTCAGTTTCGAGGCGGGAATGGTCCAGCTTGGAGGAGCCTCGCTTTACTTGAACAGCGACGTGGGTTGGAAGGAGCGAGAGACCATCTCGGATTTTGTCAAGGTATTAGCTGGTTATTGCGATTTTGTGGTTTGTCGTGCGATCTCGCAAACGACCGTCAATGAACTCGCTTCACACAACGTCATGCCGGTCATCAACGGACTTACCGACGAATCGCATCCTTGCCAAGCCTTGGCAGACATCATGACCATGCGCGAGGCGTGTGGCCCATTGCGAGGCAAGCAACTAACATTTGTGGGAGACGGCAACAACGTGGCACGATCCTTGATCCAAAGCGCCGCGATTTGCGGAATGAAGTTTCGATTGGTCGGGCCCGAAGGGTTTAGGATCGCTTCGAATTGGATCGATCGAGTCAATTCGCAATTCGGCGAGGTCGATTTCGACCAAAGCTCGGATATCGCATCCATGGTGGCCAACGCAGACTTCCTCTACACGGATGTCTGGACCAGCATGGGGCAAGAAGCCGAAGCCAAGGAGCGATCGGCCTGCTTTTCGGCATTCCAAATCAATGCTGCCATGATGCAACAAGCACCGAGCCAGTGCAAAGTGCTGCATTGTCTTCCTGCGCGTCGCGGACTCGAAATCACCGATGAAGTGATGGATTCGCCGAATAGCATTGTGTTTCCACAAGCGGAAAATCGAATGCACCTACAAAAGGGATTGCTGGTGTGGTTGGGGATTCAGAATGGATTCGTAGCCCCTGCTGAACTAAGATAGTGCTAGTGCTCTGTCCATCGTATGAATCGGGATTGGACGTAGTGGATCTTGTTAAAGATCCCTTAACTACAGGACCTTTAACAAGGTCCAATACCCAAAAATCCAAACTGGACAATGCACCAAGCGTTGCAGAAATCACTTTCATACCGGCGTTTTGCCGTTCGAGTCGGGTAGGCTTTGCATTGGAATC
>JBEBHM010001133.1:0-2141 GCA_040080875.1 Pirellula sp. | reverse complement strand
CCTGAACACATCGGCAAAACGTTAACTTAACTGGCAAACCTTCTGATTATGCATATTGCAATTGATTCAACCAGAGAGTTCGAAGGCAAATTGGGACTTGGCGATCTGAATCGGGCTCTCCCGTTGCATATTTATTCTTACGTATGCAATGATAATGATGCTGATCGCTAGACGACCCAACTTAACAACGCGGCGAAATGTACTGTTCCATTTGAGTTCGACGCCCTGAGCGAAAATGGATCGATCCGAACCGAAAGGGTTCATGTATGAGACTGCCGATACTGCCATCATGAGCTCAGTTTGTGTCAAGTGTTCGATCTGAAGAGAAGCTAGACTTTGGGCATGAGATTCCAACTTCGATTTCCGGAGGCCCCAGGACGATGACAAAACGACCAACACAAATTCCGGCAATCAAGGTTCATCAGTGGATGCAAGATTGGGACAAAGTCGACTTCGATTCAGATGAAAGGCGTCGCGAACCTGAGCACCATTTCTATGTGTTTTCAATCTCTGCGGTCGACTTACTTTCGCTGTCATCCATCCCTCGTCGATCTACGACAGGTCGGGTCTTAGGCGAGCCGGATTTAGGCATTCAGAGACGACACGATCCAAAGCGCTCCCGTGCGATTCGTGACTACGTGCGACTCGGATATCCTTGGTCAGAAATGACGCCAACTAAAAGAGCTAGCAGTGAGTTTAAGGGATTCAGGAAGCCGGGCTGGCTTCCCACGGCCATCGTTGTCAACATATTGGCGAGCGATGATCAACGTGGAGAATTTGCCGTCGATCCCGACGACTTGATTAAGGTCGAAAACGTCAATTCTTCCAGTTCTATTCTCCGGATGCCTGACAACTGGCCGACTGAAGTCGACTGGAAGCCAAAGCAATTGGCACCGATTGAGGTAATTGATGGTCAGCACCGTTTGCTAGCATTTGAAGAAGATGGTTTTGGGCTGGATATGGAACTTCCGGTGGTTGCGTTTTATGGGCTAGATATAAGCTGGCAGGCGTATCTATTTTGGACTATCAATATACGACCGAAACGAATAAACCCAAGTCTTGCTTTCGACCTTTATCCTCTCTTACGCACTGAGTCCTGGCTGGAAGCCGAAGAAGGTCATTCGATTTATAGAGACACAAGATCTCAGGAACTTACCGAAGCACTTTGGGCTTACCCATCAAGCGTTTGGTACCGCAGGATTGACATGCTGGGCGAACAACACGGAGTAGTGAGCCAGGCGGCTTGGGTGCGGTCATTAGCCGCCTCGTATGTTAAACCATGGGAAAGCGCCCGGATTCCGATCGGGGGGCTATTTGGTGCGCGACTTCAGCTAAACCGGGAGGCGCTTCCGTGGAGTCGAGCTCAACAGGCAGCTTTTTTGATCGCTGTCTGGGGCGAAGTCGCAACCGCGGTTCATTCAAGCGATCATGATTGGTCGAACGGCTTGCGAGGCACGTCACGAAAGAGCGGTAGCCCGTTGAAGGATCCGGCATTTTCCGGAGCGCACACATTGCTAAATACGGACCAAGGTGTTCGAGCCGTTCTCCAGGTCACGAACGACCTCTGCTTCGTGAGGGCGGAGAAATTGAACCTTAATCGGTGGAGATCGGATGACTCTGAGATCGGGGCGGATGATCACTCCGTCAGTGAAGAAGCCATCGATAGTGCATTAAGGACATTCAAGCGCCAACCCATTGCTGAGTACTTAAAATCGCTTGCGGAGGGTCTCGCTACCTATGATTGGCGATCTTCCTCAGCGAGCGGACTTCCGGAGGAACTATTCGTGACGAAGCTAGGTTTCCGAGGCAGCGGAGGGTATCGCGAACTGCGCAGGCAGTTACTCCTGCATCTGAGCAAGTGCGACGGAGAAGTTGGATTGGCGGCGGCAGAAGTCCATGGGATTCTAGGTTACTAGGGTAATGCCACCACAAAAACTCCAACGACAGGAGAAAGACCGTCTTAGGTCTGCGTCTCGCGAATCGACCGGCGACAGTCTTGTGAGCCTCGATCCAGTGAGAAATAGGAAGTTATGGCTAAATAAAACCAACCGTTATTCTATTCATAGCATTGAACGAATAAAAAGGGATTGCATAGGCGGTACTCTGAGTCTGAGCCACCAAAACGATCTTTCCAAATACAT
>JBEBHM010000390.1:0-8198 GCA_040080875.1 Pirellula sp. | reverse complement strand
ATTGCGAGACAATGGCTACGGCACTTTTGCCGTTGGTAAATGGGGCGTCATGCCCGACTTTGTGCTCATGAGTAATGGCGTGCTTGCCTACAGCTACGGCCGCCCCATTTCCAATCTTATGTTCAGCCTCGATGGCGGACGCATCTGGCGCGACCACCGCGTCGTCTCCGACCGAGCGAATTTCAACTACACCGCCATCCGCGAAATCAGCTCTGGTCGCCTGCTCTTCATGCACGACGGTCAGAACCACGATGCATCGCTGTTCTTGAACGGCAAGCCCGTGGGCGAGGTGAAGCTTCCGACGCCCATCGCCGCCACGCTGGCTCCCATCACACTTGGCGGCATTTGGGATGGTGAGACCGTGCTTCAAGCGTTTCACGGCGCAGTGGACGAATTCTCGTTGCATCCGCGAGCGTTGAGCGCCGAACAGATTGCAACGAGTTACCGGCCTGTGTTCGCCACCCATGAGATTCCGAAGCCGCCAGTGGCGGGCTTGCCTCTTTGGTTCGAGCGCGTGCCTCTACTTAGGACGTCCGAATTGCCGGTGCTCAAGGGTGTCCGTTTCTCCGTGATCAAGCCGTACGAATTCCATAAAGACGGCTACCGATTCCTACACGGTGTAGGACTTTGTTTTCACAAGGGACGGCTCTACGCATCGTTCGGGCACAACCAAGGTGGCGAGAACACGGACACCGAGGAAGCTCGGTTTTGTGTGAACGAAGACGATGGCAAAACTTGGAACGAGGTCCGCACGATCGACTCAGCCGAGGGACCGGTCGGCGTGAGTCATGGCGCATTCCTCTCGCACAACGGAATGCTCTGGGCTTTTCAAGGAGCCTACACTGACACCATGAAAGGCGTTCATACCCGGGCCTATGGGCTCGATGAAACCACTCAGCAATGGCAGCCGAAGGGCACCATTATCGAAGGCGGTTTTTGGCCCATGCACGAGCCGCAGAAAATGGACGATGGAAATTGGATCATGGCCGGTCTCAAGGTCGGCGAGGGAGACCCGGCTATTGTCGCTATCAGTCACGGCGATGATTTTACTCAGTGGGATGTGGTCCCCATACCGCAAACGAAAGACCTCAAGAAGATGTGGGGCGAGTCCACTGTCATTGTGAATGGCAAGCAGATCACAAACATTTCTCGTTACGGTGACAAAGCGGAAGCACTTGTCGCGACCAGCGAAGACTACGGCCGCAACTGGAGTGAGATGCGCCCCAGCAATTTGCCGATGGCCACCAGTAAACCGATCGCTGGCATGTTGAGTACCGGCCAGCGTTACCTCGTCTGCACCACGACCGCCGACAGTGGCAAGCGACGTTCGCCGTTGACCATCGCCGTCAGCCGACCAGGCGAGAACTTGTTCAGTAAAGTCTTCGTCATCCGCCATGCCGAGTTTTCCGACGGCCCCGGCGAGTCACACAAAGGCGCCGCGCTCTCCTATCCATATGCGACTGAGCACGAAGGAAAGCTCTACGTGGGCTATTCAAACAGCGGCGACAAGTCTATACGCGTCGGTACCGGTCGCGAGCTTTGGAATAACAACAGCGCCGAACTCGCCGTTATTCCAATTGATCAATTGCGCACCGACGTAGCAACGCTCTCGCAAACAGAACCAACGAACGCCAAAGAAGCGGCCGCGATGAAGGCTCGCGAAGAAGCGGAGCTGGATGCGAAGTATCAAGCTTGGGTTGCAATGCTGACGCCCGCCCAGCAAGCATGGGAGAAAACATTGCAGGCGGAGCTTGGCAACTTCTATCTACCGATTCACAAGCGTGAGAAGGTTACACGGAAGTCCAACGCCTGGGACTTCGTCGAAGACGATCCAGCGTTGCCGCGAGTCCTTCTCATTGGCGATTCTGTCTCACGCGCCTACACACAAACGGTCCGAAAGGAACTGGCAGGAATCGCCAACGTGCATCGAGCTCCGGCCAACTGCGGGCCAACGTCAACCGGGTTGAAGAAGATTGACGTATGGTTGGGGGACGGCAAGTGGGACGTGATCCACTTCAATTTCGGAATCCACGATCGTGTGACACCGCTGGCGGATTACGCCACTCGGCTTGAACAACTTGTCGAGCGAATGAAGCAGACCGGTCCGAAACTAGTTTGGGCCAGCACAACACCGATTCCAGACGTTACCGACAAGTATTCCTCCGAATCGATTGTTCAACGCAACGCAGCCGCCGCTGCCTTAATGCAAAAGCATGGCGTCGCCATTGACGATCTATTCACAGCAATCACGCCACGTCTGGCGGAATTGCAAATTCCCAATGATGTTCACTTTTCCGGCCCGGGAAATGATTTCCTTGGGGAGCAGGTGGCGGCATTTCTCAAATCAATCATTCCGATCGTGCCCAAGCCAGGGAAGTGACACAAATGCCTCAGTTGGGCGGCCCATCTGAGTTGCGGAGGAGATTAGAATTGGAAGCGAGCAACCCACCGTCTATTTGCTTCCCACGATTTTTTGCGACTCAACAACCGATGTACAGAGCGAATGTCCTAGTTCTTGCCCTCCTTTTCTCCCAGTCGGTGACTCGCGCTAATGAGGAATGGGGAACTGTTGGGTCACCTGGAAATCTTCCAGATCGGACCGGATTCGGTGACGTCGCTTACGAATTTCAGATCATGAAGCATGAAGTGACGGTCCGCGAGTACACAGAGTTTCTAAATCTTGTCGCCGCTCATTCCGACCCTCATGAGCTTTGGGTCACAGCCATGGGCGAACACGTCATTACCGACTTAGGGCAAGGAGGGATTCGGAAAGATGTACCCCAATGTATTCGGCGCGAAGGTCGGCCTGGAGCTTGGAAGTATTGCACTGTTCCGGAACGCGAGGAATGTCCCGTCTTCTTTGTGACTTTCTTCAGCGCGCTCCGCTACGCCAATTGGCTTCATCATGGCGGCCAGAATGGAGACACGGAGAATGGAGCATACGATCTGAGTCAAGGCGAGAACGTTTCTCGATCGGCGACTGCGAAGGTTTGGTTACCAAATGAGAACGAATGGTACAAAGCGGCTTACTTCCAACCTGAAGAGTTTGGTGGGCCCGAGGGTAGCTATTGGCAGTTCCCAATGAGTACAAACGACCAACCTGTTAAGGCAGATCCTGGTTCTGATGGAAACCATGCTGCATGCTTCTCCCGAGGATTTGGTGGAATGGTACCAGTGGGCTCTTATCCGAACGCAAAGAGTCCTTGCGGAGCTTTCGACATGGGCGGAAACGTGTGGGAATGGACGGATACTCCTGTATTCCATTCGAAACGCGTTTTGCGTGGCGGCTCAGCGCCACACAATGTTGAGAAATTACGATCGAACGTCCGATCGAATGCCAGTCCCGACCGTTGGTATCCCGATACCGGTTTTCGTCTCGCAAGGGGGGTACAGCATTGAAGACGCTAAATGAACAATTCCAAAGCGATGCTCAAGTAATGCAAAGCAACTACGCTGCGTTGCTCATAGGTTGTTGGCTGGGTTGCATAGTGTCCTTTTTCTCAAACACCTCGCATGGTAAGGACACGGAAGATACTGCCGATTTTTTGTCGAAGCATTGCTTCGATTGTCACAACGCCCAAACCAGAGAGGGCGGACTAAATTTGCGCGAGCTAGATTTGCATCTCGAAGACAACAAAAATCTTGCGAGATGGATCAACGTGTTCGATAAAGTGGACCAAGGGGAAATGCCTCCGAAAGACGAGCTGCAACCCTCTTCCGAATCTCGCACCGATTTCTTGAATTCACTGCGGGCACGACTGCGGGGCCATAGGATGGATCGGCAAAAAGCTCAGGGGCGAGTCGTGTTGCGCAGGCTGAACCGGTCCGAATTCGCGAATACCTTACGGGATCTTCTCGGAGTGAGTTCGCCGCTTGAAGAACTGCTGCCCGAGGATGGTAGAGAGGACGGATTCGAGAATGTTGGAGCTGCTCTAAACCTTTCGGTCGCTCACTTGGAACGCTATCTGCAAGCTGCAGACCAAGCGCTCAACGAAGCCACCGTTTCAACGCATCGTTCTCCGACGACCAAGATACGCACCGACTACGAGGAGAGCTGGCATGACTACAATCACGGTTTTCAAAACCTCCAATGGGCTAACGCGAGCGATGGCAGACTGGCGATCCGTTGGACCGATTCAGCTGCGAATGGCACGTTGAGATCTTGGCATCCACCCATTCCGGATCGTCGTTATCGATTTCGCATACGGGCTCACGCGATGATGCAACGGGACGTGGTCGATGCAAATGGTAAAAAAGTAAAATCCTTCGTGCACGACCGACATATCATTGCCAAGGTGGGGATCGGTTCGCTTCTGAAGGACGGATTAGCTCACGACGAAGCCTACTTTGAATTGAGCCCAGACAACTATCGAGAGTTCGTATACGAAGCCCGCGTGCCGGAGGGGCATTCGTTTTCGATCGTTCCGTATCGTCTCATTCCTGAAAAAAAAAGCGATCGCGTGATGTCGGGCGACATGTGTGTCGTCGTCGATTGGATTGAAATCGAAGGACCGCTTTTCGAAGGACCAAATTTCGAAGGGGAATGGCCACCTCGCGGCCACCAGTTGTTGTACGGAAATCTGCCGTTGGAACCGATCGAGTCCGCGGCATCAAATCAACGCGCGCAAGTGGTTTCGAAAAGCCCTGAAGTGGACGCGAGTCGGTTGATTGCAAATTTCTTGACAGTTGTTTTTCGACGGCCCGTCAAGAACACCGAAATTGAGTCACACCTGGATTTGTTCCGTGAGCAATGGAAGCTAGGACGGCCGTTCGATGCTTCCCTTCGCGCTGCCTACAAGATGGCACTTACGTCGCCCCATTTTCTATTTCTACAAGAAACGCCAGGCAAGTTGGGCGACTACGCGTTAGCTGCTCGATTGAGTTACGGTCTTTGGGGCAGCTTGCCAGATTCAGAGTTAATGCAAATCGCTGCCGAAGGCCGACTGAATAATCCCAGCATTCTTCGGGAACAAACCGAGCGCCTGTTGTCCGCGCCCAATGCGACAAGGTTTTCTCGGCAGTTTTTGGGAGGTTGGCTCAATTTGCGTGATATCAATTTCACTCAGCCGGATACAACGCTCTATCCCGAATTCGATAGCTATCTGCAATTTTGTATGTTGGCAGAATCGGAACAGTACTTTGATCAACTAGTGCGTCACAACCTGGGTGTTTGCCATATTGTGCACAGCGATTTTGCCATGCTCAACGAACGCTTGGCCGAACACTATGAACTTGCAGAAGCGTTTCAACGGCCTGGCCAAACATCTGCGTCCGATGGCGTGTCCGCTTCTGAGCGACTGTTCCCTGCAGAGAGGTCGCGGTTGATCAAGGTCCAACTTAACAGAGAGTCCAAACGTGGTGGTTTCCTGACCCAGGGAGCGATCCTCAAAGTCAGCGCGAATGGAACGACGACTTCACCTGTGGTGCGTGGTGCTTATGTATTGGATCGAATTCTCGGCACTCCCCCCGCTCCTCCGCCGAGCGACGTCCCGTCTGTCGAGCCGGACATACGCGGTGCGACCACCATTCGCCAACAGCTTGCAAAACACCGCGACCAGTCCGCGTGCGCCGGCTGCCATGCGAAACTTGATCCGCCCGGATTCGCACTTGAGAATTACGACGTAACAGGACGATGGCGCACGCACTATCGCGCGATTCCTGAGACGGTCGGCGACAAAGGTGTTAAGATTCCTGGTAGCGGCGAGCGTTTGTACTCTCAAGGCCCGCCTGTCGAGTCGCATTATGCGCTAGCGGACGGTAGAGAGTTTGCAGACATTGATGGCTTTAAGCAGATTGTACTCAAGGACCAACAGCAGTTAGCTCGCTGCGTTGTGAGCAAACTCATAACCTATTTGACTGGTGCGACGCCGGACTTTGCCGATAGAGAGATCGTGGATCAAATTGTGTCGGAAGCGGCCCCAAGCCAATACGGCACGAGGGACTTGATCCATGGAGTCATTCAAAGCCGCGTATTCACGCACAAGTAGCCAGTGTTGTCCCAGCCAGAAAGCTGAAAAATGAACTCAGTCCACAAAAGCCACCTACCACGACGGACCCTATTGAAAGCGGCTGGAATATCGATGTCGCTTCCATGGCTTGACTCCATGCAGCCAGCTTTGGCTACGGAGGCGGTTCAGCCCAAACGATTTCTAGGAGTCTTGAACTACTTTAGCTTTCATGCGCCATTTTTCTTTCCTAAGGAATCTGGTAGCGACTACACGCCGTCACCCTACTTGGAGCTCTTGAAGGATCATAAGGATGACTTTACGGTCATCTCGGGGCTCAATCATCCCGATGTTCGTGATGGCCATTCGTCTGACAAATCGTTCTTTACTGGGGCACCTCACCCGGGTTCGCCATCGTTTCGAAACACGGTTTCCATTGACCAAGTCGCAGCCGAGTCCATCGGGCACGCAACGCGATATCCGTCGCTTAACTTTTCAACAAGCGCTTCGTATAGCTGCAGTTACTCGCGAAATGGAGTGGCCCTACCCCCTGAAACGAGTCCGGCGAAGGCCTTTGCCAAGTTGTTTATCAACGGATCTGCCGAACAAGTCGCTGAAGAGGTGATGCGAGTCAAAGAGGGACAGTCGATTCTCGATCGCATCGGTTCGGAGGCGAAGCGATTGGAGCGTGAAGTTGGCCCAACGGACCGAGATAAACTGGACCAGTATTTTTCAAGCGTAAGAGACTTGGAGAAACGCTTGGTCCGCGCCGAGAGTTACGCGAGCCAGCCAAAGCCAGATACACGGACGCCACCGATCGATGATCCGCGCCCAGGCGAAGACATCGTGCGATTCGGACTGTTGCTCGAGGTAGCACGATTGGCCATGCAAGTCGACTTAACGCGAATCGTGACGCTTTACTACGTAGGGAGTAGCAAGACGCCTTCACAGCCCGGAGCAAGCTTCGCGTACCACGATCTCAGCCATCACGGCCAGAACTCGGACAAGATCGACCAACTGGCAATCCTTGAGAGGGATCTGTTGCGACAATGGGGCGAATTCCTGAAGCGGATGAAAGAGACTGGTGATGGTCCATCTCGATTGTTGGACCACACGTTTGCGGTGGTAGGTGCAGGAATGGGGAACGCGTCGAGCCATGATGCAACGAATCTCCCGTTGATCGTTTCCGGCGGGAAATTCCGGCATGGCCAACACCTTGCTCACGACCCCAAGACCCCACCGCCGCTCTGCAACTTATGGGTAGACGCCTTGCAACATCTCGGCATAGAGTCCGATACGTTCGGCAGTAGCACGGGAACGCTGCGTGGACTGAGCTAGAATTACTCACCAAGTTTCTTGTTGGCTTCTCTCCGAAAATTCTCTATTTCCTCTTGAAGACAACTTTCGAAACAACGCCAAGGGACCCACCAAGGAATTGGGTGATGCCGGTAGCGTCGAGCAACTTAACCTCAAGGATCAAATCGAAGCTGACAAAGACCTAGCTTCGAAGCGAGCTACGACGGCTGCCGACCGGTGACAACGCAGCGACTGGCAGAGGTCTTTGGCGTCGAGCCCAACGCGATCATCCCGGTTCTTTACCGCGCGGAAGCGCGTGGGATGATTTGCATTTATCGGTGTCGTGGTTGGATTCCAGTCTCTTAAATTAGGAATATTCGATGGAATCTAGCTTGTTTGCGTGTCCGAATGAAATTTTGTCCCGCTTCAGCACCTTATCAATGTTCAGCCAGCTCAATAACTATCGAACGACCTCACTAACGAAAAATCGAAACACGAACGGTCCGTCATTTTCTTGCCGGACGCTTCAACCACCTTTGCCCCGGAGTTTGGATGCTCACGAAAATCGATCTTCCGTCACTCACGCCACAGTCTCGACAATGCCAAATCGCCGGCCTACTCGCCGACGCGATCATCAACTTGCGAGCGTCGTCGCAGGTTTCTGGCCACAACAATGAGACCTTTTCCGAAACTCACCAAAGCTCGCTTGACTCTTCTGCGAACTCAGGGCTCTGTGTGACGACGCCGAACGTCTCGGCGGCAAAACCCACGAACCAAGGAGTATTCAATGAGGCTTAATGTTACAAAGGAAGTCGCACGGTTGCAGAAGATGACTTGTGGCGAAATTCGAGATCAATTCGCAAAAGTCACCGGCGAAACGACCCACGCCAAGAACCGCAAGTGGCTGATACGCCGAATCATTTGGCGGATGCAAGCCAGCGTCGAAGGCGCGATCGC
>JBEBHM010000389.1:0-8199 GCA_040080875.1 Pirellula sp. | reverse complement strand
TTGCAGGGTCAGTACGGCATTTGAGCCCGGCGTGATGGTGTCGTTGTTCAAGACCGCCAGCGCATTGTTGGAGGAGTCTTCGTTGAAGTTAAACGTGTCCGCGATTGCTACAAAGTTTTGCCCGATAGGCAAATTCAGTGTTCCAAAGGACACACGTTCCGAGGGAACAGCCGTGTCCTCTTTGAAGATCGCAAATCCGCGGCTTGCGTTCTCAGCCGCATTGGTACTGAAGACCGCTTGACCGGAGGCTTTGACGCGCATGCGGATCGTCGCCAGCAATTGAGGATCACGCCCTGGTCCCACGTTGAAGCTCGAGAAGGCACCTAGTTCGTCGATCAAGCCGGGTGTCGTTGTGACTGGCACCGAACGTCCATTTCCAAAGTTTGAACTATAGTTGATCGGCGTTGTGCCGGTTAACTCCAACTTGTCCGAGTCGTACAACACATCCATGTAAGCCGAGAAGACGCCGTCTCCATCGGGAATGCCGCCTACACGAAGATCGCTAACGACCACACGAACTACAATTTCTTGACCAATCGAAGCGGACGTGAGGGCATTGGTATTCGTCGAGTCAAAGGCTTGCAACGAAACCAAGACCTTAGCCACGTCGGATACGCCGATACCAACCGCTTGCGTTTGAGAGTTACCAGCGGGATCCGTCAATCGCAGGTTGATCAATTGCGGCCCGACTTGTGACGAGATAGGTGTCCAACTCATCACGCCGGTCGTTTGGTTGATGGTGAGACCGGCAGGTGGGTTGTCGAGTGAGTATCGAAGACCTTGGCCTTCCTCGGGGCTAGCTAAATCAAGATTGAGCGCGGTACCGACGTTGGCATTTGTTGGAAAAGCTGACGAAGGAATCGCGGCAGGAGCGGTCGAGTCAAAGGTTACGGCGAGAGCTGATGAAGTAGCGCTCGTGTCGGTGCCCTGAGTTTGCGTGGCAACCACGCTGTGAGTCCCATTTCCGATTTGCGAAACTAGGTTGGTGGAAATGGTCGTGGTGGCTCCTGTTGCGACAGCCGTCCCTACGATTTGGTTCCCCACTCGCAAATTCACCGTTGCACCGGCTGTGGTACCAGTGACCACAAATTGCATGGTGGCCGCGTTGGTGATGTTGTCCGAGTTGCTCGTACCAGAATCGCTGGCGTCCGCAAGATCGACCGCCGTCGGAGCAGCAATGGTTGCCGCGACATTGAATCGAAGAACTTCGACGTCAAACTTGTCTTGAGTCGTCGGTCGGTTTTGGGTGGCATCTCGAACTCGAACTTGCAAGTCGAACGATCCAGTAAAATTGTTCGGCGCAGTGACACTCAGCTGACCGGTCGAGCTGTTCACGTTGAATTGGTAATCGACGTTTCCAATCTTGGTCGCGTCATAAAAGACAGGATCTCCCTCAGCGTCCTGCGATGACAATTGAATGTTGACCGTTTGCCCAGGGTTGATTGCCGGAACCGTAATGTCGTTCAGGAAAGGAGCACCGTTGGCGGTGTCTGCCGCTGCTGTTGCAACGAACGTGTGTGAGAATCGATTTCCCATCGAGTCCTCCACTTGAACGGTGATGGTGGATGTTCCGCTTGCCGCCAACGCCTTCAATCGAATCACGCCGTTTTCCGTATCGTTGAAGATCGCGGCGTTATTAATCGAAACTTCATTCGTAGGTCTGTCACCACTGTTGACGGTTGTTCGCGAGATACCCTCTCGCACTGCATCCCCCTCGATCAATTGCCCAAAGACGGAGTGATTGAAGTCCAAATGTCGCTGCGGACCTTCGGTAATGAAGAATTGTGAGTCGTTGGTATCATCCGTGGACTTTGCATACGACAGCAAGCCGGTGCTATTGTGCTGTAGATTGAGGTTGAATTGATCGTCGAAGTCAGACAACGTCGAACCGCCGCTACCAGTGCCAGTAGGGTCACCCGCTTGCAACACAAAATTGTCAATGACTCGGTGGAATATGATTTTGTTCGTACCCGCCTCATTGTAGAAACCGCTGTTGGTCAACGACTCAATTCGGTTCACTGGTCGCGAAGCTTCGTCGCCAAACAATCGAAAGACCATGTCTCCGTAGCCGTTGACCGAGATGCGCCACGCTTTGTTGTTGCTCAACATTTCGGCCGAAATAACGGAAGGGTTGCTGCTGGAGACGGTGATGGTCAATGGTCCGCCATTCGGATCGTATGCGTCCACGGGAACGTGAAGCGGAGAGCCTTGCAATACGGTCTTATTCGGAATCGTTGTGAACGTTGGTAAACTACCATTAGGAATGGCAATCCCCGAAAGAGTGGACAACTGCTGCAATGTTTGCAATCCGGTCACGCGCGAACCGTTCGCAAACTCCCACGTGGGGTACTGCGTCACGTTTTCGCTGATGGCAGTTGCGTTTCTCGTTCGGTCTGGGTTGGTCATTTCGATAAATGGCAGGAACTGATAACCGTCTTCAAACAGCTTCTTTTGCTCGTTGCAAACCGGGCACCAATCAGCCCCAAAGAATCGCACTCCGCCTTGCTGCAGTGCCTTGGCAAATTCGACAAGGTTGGGTGCGTCTTCGCCTTCGCCCACCAAACTGTCGGCATTCATCGAACTGGTGTCGTATTGCGCCGGCATGTTCGTTCCCATGCCTAAGGTCGACGCGGCCAATGCGGCTGCGTTGTAAAAATCGCCCGCCATCAACTGTCGCGCTTCTAATGGCTCAAAGTGGATCGGGCGAGTCTTGCGATGATCCAGCGTAGCCAAGGCGCCGCGAAGGATCGCCTTGAGAATAGACCTTGCATTGTGCTTTGATGTGTTGCGTCGTTGTGTCTTTGTCATTTCAAAACCTTGGTCGCGATCCGAATTTCTTGGAACACTTCTCGAGCGGGCACGGCTTAGTAGGAAAACTTATGCAATTTCCCCGACAGTCGAGAATAGGTAGCAATCTCAATCATATTTGATCGATCCGTCCCGACTGCCATCTCAAATCACCTTAGTCTTCTTTCTCGGAAAGGTTTGTCTCCGAATTTGAGGGTTAGGTGAGATATTTGGGGCGTTTTCGGGTAGAACTGCCAATTGGATGCGTGTTCCCACAATCTGGTTCCAATGGCCAACTACCTAAACGGCCCAATTGAACTAGGCAAAGTCACGACGGAACTCCATAATACGCGACACAAAGTGTCCAAAAGAAGCAGTCTGGTAAGGTATTTTTTAAAACATGGCCAAGAGCAAGAAGAAAAAGGAAACCACGTTCCTCGTTTGCCAGGAAACTGGCGACATCAACTACGTTTTACTGCGTAAGCCAGGTGGAGAAAAGCTGCAGCTCAAGAAATACAGTCCCCGTCTGCGTCGCGTCACGCTCCATATCGAGAAACGCAAGTAATTCGCTCGGGCGGACCAAGTACGTCCACAATTTGTTTGGGAAGCTCGGGCTTTCAAGCAAGTGTGAACCAGATTGACTCTGTTCCCACCGTCTATTCCGAGTCTTCCGTGGTGACCTACCGAGCATTTTTGAACCACGGAATACGCAGAAGACTCGCCAAACTTGCTAGGTAATCAGGGAGGGGTTAAGTTGGCCAAGCGCTGGCTATTTAAGGGGCATGATTCGGCGGCCATCGCTGAGCTTGCGCGGAGTTCCCGGATCGAGCCGGTCATAGCGCAGTTGCTCCTCAATCGCGGTATTATCGCCCCCGATTCCATCGATAAGTTCTTGCAAGCGCGATTCGCCGATCTTCGAGAGCCTGAACTCTTGCCAGGAGTATTGCTCGCTTCGGAACGAGTATTTTCTGCGATCCAATCGAAAACGCCGATCACGGTCTATGGAGACTACGATGCCGATGGAATGACTGGGACAGCCATCTTGTTCAACTGTTTGCGATTGCTCGGAGCAGATGTTCAGTACTTCGTCCCAAATCGGCTCGAAGACAGCTACGGTTTGAGTTGCGAAGCGATCGACAAGCTCGCTCAACGCGGTCGCAAGATGATCATCAGCGTCGATTGCGGGATAGGGTCCATTGCCGAAGCCGAGTTGTGTCGGAGTCTGTCCATTGAACTCATCATCACGGACCATCACCGAATGCGCGACGAGCTGCCGTGTGCGAGCGCGATTGTCCACCCCGCGCTTCCAGGCTACGACTATCCCTTTCATGGTTTATGCGGTTCGGCGGTGGCGTTCAAGTTGGCGTGGGCCGTTTGCCAACTCGCCAGCCAAGCCAAGAAAGTGACTTCGGCGCATCGCGATTTCTTGCTCCAGGCGACAACGCTGGCAGCCATCGGAACCGTTGCAGACGTCGTCCCCTTGTTGGACGAGAACCGAGTGATCGTTCGTCATGCGCTGAAGCTTATGCTGGAACACGCACCCCTTGGACTCAAGGCCATGATGACCATAACTCAGCTTGACCAAAAGAGCTCTCTTTCCGCAGAAGACATTGCATTTACACTCGCACCTCGGCTTAACGCCGCAGGCAGGCTCGGCCAAGCCCAATTGGGTGTAGAGTTGTTGACAACGCAGGACCCCAAACGAGCGACAGCTCTAGCGGAATATATCGATCGTCTCAACGCTGATCGTGAATCGTTGGAGCGCAGCATTGTTTTGGCAGCCAGTAAACAAGCTAAAGAACAGTTCGATATCGAGAATGATGCGGCTCTAGTGCTGGCTGCTCCTGGATGGCATTTAGGCGTAATCGGTGTCGTCGCAAGTCGTTTGTCCGAAAAATACCATCGTCCGGTCGTGATCATCGGTATGGATTCTACGGGACAAAAGGCCGCGACAGGCTCAGCACGCTCACAAGGCATCATCGATTTGCACGCGACTTTGGAAAAATGCAATGAACACTTGGTGTCATGCGGTGGGCACGCGGCGGCAGCGGGAATGCGCATCGAGGAAAACAAGATAGCGGCATTTCGAGATGCGTTCTGCGAACTGGTATCGACGTCGCTTCGCGGGCAAAAACCCGAACCGAAACTCGATGTCGATGCCGAAGCCACCTTCAAACAGCTCAATCTCAACACCGTATCGACCATCGAGAAACTCGCTCCTTTTGGAGCATCCAATCCGCGACCTATCTTGGTTGCCAGCAACGTCGAATTATCCGAACCAGCGAAAGCCATGGGAGCCGGTGAACGCCACATGAGCGGACGATTCGTTCAATATGGATCGGTAATGCGAGGAGTGGCCTTCGGGCAAGCGGAGTGGATCGAACCTTTGAACAGCCATCAGGGTCAGATAGACATCGCCTTTCGCCCCAATATCAACGAGTTCAACGGCATGAAACGAGTCGAGCTACAATTGTTGGATTGGCGAGTCGCCAAAATTCCAGTCAACGAGCCGCACACGCCCAAGAGTACTCAAGCCCATGTGGCTCAGACTGACGCCAAAGGTCAGTTATGAGCCATGGTTTTGATCGATTCTAATCGGCTATGACATGAGCCCAAGGCGCTACGAGGTCTTCCCACTTTCCAACATCACAAATCATTCGATTAATTGAGCCTGAGGCGCTAGCCGATCGATCCTAAGACTCGGCTAGCGCCTCAAGCTCAACACAAAAACCTGCGAAAGCGACAAAAGTGGGATGACCTCCTAGCCGCGATTCACAATACCAACCGCCCTTCCTACTCACCAAGGTTTTAGAACGTGTCGGAAAAAAAAGTTGAGGATCGCGACGCATCCGTTCCGCGTGCATCCTCTTCCTCACAACGGGTGGATTCTCAATTGGCCGAGTCGATCGGTTCGGTTGACAATGCGCCCATGTTGAGCATGACGTACGATGGGCTGACGATCGATGGTTACTCGCGGGCTGCAGTACAGACCTACTGGCGAATCGCCGAACTCAAGCTGGGATTCGATCTGGGTGCACAACCATGGGACTTCATGGCAGTCCCTCGGTTCATGGTGACCCATGCGCACCTCGATCACATCGCGGCATTGCCGGCCTACGTCGCTCGACGTCGCATGATGAAAATGGAAAAGCCGACGATCTACATGCCGGAATCGGCTGTGTCGACCGTGGATGCACTGCTCAAGTGCTTTTCGCGTTTGGATCGTGGGCGGCTCCCGTGCGATTTGGTTCCGTTGACCGCCAATCAAGAAATCGAACTCTCCCGCGAGTTAGTCGTGACCACCAGCGCGACCAGACACTCCATTCCATCGCTTGGTTTCATCGTATGGGAACGACGAAAGAAACTGCGACCGGAATTCACCAGTTTGACCGGCGACCAGATTCGAGATCTGAAGCTATCGGGCACCGAGGTTACTCGCGAAGTTCGAATCCCGCTGATCGCGTACACAGGTGACACGTCACCCGAGGGTCTCGACCAATGCCCTGACATGTATCGCGCAAAAATCTTGATTACCGAAATGACGTTTGTCGCACCTGACCACCGCAAGGAAAAGATTCACAAACATGGACATACGCATTTGGACGATATCGTGGCACGTCGGAATGACTTCCAAAACGAAATCGTGATCTGCAGTCATTTCAGCACGAGATACAACGACTCGCAAATTCGGCGTTGGGTGGACAAATCGCTCCCCGATCGATTGGACGGACGATTGCGACTGTGGTTGTGACCAGAGTAAAACGATTGTCTCCAATCGTTTCGATAGCCCCCGCCGTGCGCCAGAGCAGAACGATTGTCCCCAATCGTACCTGCAGCAATTTGAACAGTACTGGGACAATAGCTCTCGTCGCGAAACGCACGCTTACTTATCGTTGCTTGATTCGCCTGGTCGCGATTGTGCTTTTGGCGATTTCGGCGGTACGTCTTGCGACAACGTGACCGAAAAATAGCTCCGCGTCGCCCAATTCTTTTGCAGCCAATGGAATCGCTGCCAATCGTCCATCTCTTTTCGGTACTCCTGATCCCATTTGCTGAATTGCGAGCGGGTTGCGTCTGAATAATGGGACGTGAGATTGGCTTCGCGTTCATCTTGAACCAATTGGTACTCAAACGCTCTGCCGCCAGGTGATTTGAAATCGATTGCCATGCTTCTCGGCCCCGCAACCTCATCCAAGCCCTTGGGCCATCGGCCATTCTGTTTATGAAAGATCCGCAGATCCACGCAAACCAGCAGCAATCGACGATACCATTCCTGTGTCCGAATTTGAAAGTTAGAGTAAGAAAGTGACATTCCTTGGGAAATCAGTCGCTTGCGTTTTTCGAAAGTTTTTGTGGCCTCATCTAAGGAATCCCAACCTACTCGACCAATTTGACTCGCAGCCCGCCCATCGTCCCAATTCTGCTTGCGAGTACTGGGCCAGAGAATCAAACCCTGGATGGCTCGCTCTTCACCACTCAATTGTTCGTCATCCGCAGAAAATGCCTTGGCGTATAACGCTTGATCTGCGTCAACCATGCTGCTCCATTCAGCAGCCAAATCGATGGGCCCCAAAAAATCCTTAAGACCTCGAAGTTGCTCTTCAGACCAGAAATCGTAATCAAGGGATTTGCTTATGGTATCGTAAAGTCCGGTGCGTTGATTCCAATGGTACTGTGGCATTATTCCCCAATCAAACGCAAGCAAGCAGCGATGCATCGTTTCAAGGGATTCCATGGCTTTGCTGGTATCGCGCTCATGCATTTCCATTTCGAACTGAAGTTCTACGAGCCGTTGGACTTGGTATGAGTTGCCGACACACTCAGCATGCGTGTTCACACCATCGAAACGGATTGGCAGCCAAACGGGCTTTTCCAAATGGCTCTCTGTCTGGATCAACGTCAACAACGCACGCACTTCGTCGAGAAATCGACCTAGCTCGCGATAGTACTCATCGGATCCTTGTTTGAGAGTAGTACTTTGCTTTTCAGATCCTTCGGTTTCGCTGAGACGATTGGTAAACCGATACGTTCGACTTCTGATCGCGTCGCTCGATGCGAGACTCAATATCTCGCTCCATGTCGCCGTCTTGTCTTTGCTCGTGTGCCGTTCAAACCAGTCCGCCATGGAGGCATCGTCGACAGCTTGCCCTGATTGCTTGGCCTGATTCAATGCCGCACTAAGCTGTCTCGATGCGGACCACTCTCGCCAAGCAAAGGCGACCGTCGCCGAGACGAGTAACAACATGAGGAGCATTCCGAATACCGAATACCGCAGGTTCAACATGGTTCGTCGCTGGTTCATCCGATGCATGTGATTGATACTCATCATGGCCTCCTTGGGTTTGGCGATACTCGTCCAAGAAAGGATAAACCTTTCGAATGAGCGTTACACTCAAGGAACTACTGGCTCAA
>JBEBHM010000388.1:0-8201 GCA_040080875.1 Pirellula sp. | reverse complement strand
GATTTCCGACGGCCAAACGATTCATGTTCAGTTCGCCCGATTCATTTTCGATCTGCACCAAGGTCAAGTCAGTTGTTCCACCTCCAACGTCGCAGACCAACAAGAGATCACCCGCGCGAAGCGTCTTGCGCCATTGATCTCCATGCGCATGAATCCAGTTGTAAAGGGCCGCCTGAGGTTCCTCCAAAAACACAAAGTCCGCAGGAAAACCCGCCGCCATCGCCGCTTGCCGCGTGAGCTCTCGCGCTGCCAAATCAAATGAAGCAGGAACCGTTAGGACCACATGCTGATCGGTGAAAAGTTCCTGAGGAAATTCATAATGCCATGCGTCGACTAAATGCATTAGGTAGGCAGTGGTTGCATCGATCGGGGAAATAGGTGAGACATCGGAATCGGATTCCCACGGCAGAATCGCTGATTGGCGATCAACGCGAGCATTGCACAACCAACTCTTGGCGGCTGCGACCACTCTCTCCGGTTGTTCGCTTGCGATGCGTCGCGAGTATT
Source organism: Pirellula sp. (assembly GCA_040080875.1). GTDB lineage: Bacteria > Planctomycetota > Planctomycetia > Pirellulales > Pirellulaceae > JBKCUI01. The sequence goes on along the minus strand of JBEBHM010000388.1, from coordinate 7,694 downwards.
CACCCACCACTCCATGTCTGTTTCGAATTCCTGGAACCGAAAGTGCCGGATCATCCGGGTTGCTGGTTAAGAATAAGAACGACGGAAGAGTAAGTCTGCGTTCGACCGCACCGGGCGCAATCAATTGAGGGATGGGGAGAACAGCGATCAGCGGTTCAGACTCGTCGATCCTCGCGAAGGCCAACACAGAGTTTGTTGTTCCCAGGTCAATTCCGATACAGTATTGAGCCATTCGTCTGTGTGAACTTTGGGTAGAGTACGGAAAACAGCATGAAACGCTTTCGCATCGCGATTATGGCGACAATCGCTTTTTGAGCAACTCCCACGCCGCCATCTCGCGCGAGCCTGCCGTTTTTTGAACGATGACTCCGTGACGATCCAGTTCGGCGACGATCACATGCGATTCCAGCAAATGTTGTCGGCTCGCCAGAATCGATACTTCAAGAATGCTGTGTGCGGCACGATTCCATCCCCAAAATGGACGAATGTCCAGAGTGTGACACAATTTGCAGACCGCCACTGCTCGCGGTTGCGAATCATCCCATTGTTCCACGCTCAATGCAAATGTGCGACAAGCGGACCGAAGCAGCCAACCCCATTCCGAATCGAAGTCGGCGGCACAAGCGTTTCGGATGTTTTCGTCTTGCGGGTTATTGCACAAGCCAAGCACTGCAGCGGCCATAAGCAAGGCATCGTCTGTAACGTGAAAGACGCAACGATTCCTCGACTTCAGATTGGAAAACGTTGTCGAGGTCTGAAAGGGCTTGAGCACCCAACTGGACAACTCGCGATCGACGTGCGGTCCGATGGGAGCCACATGCAGCGAACCATCCGAGTTTTCCGTCGTGATGATACCTTCGATCACCATCTTGGCGTGGCTCCGTTGGGCTATCGACCTTCTCGAAGTCGTTCGCCCAAAAAATTGTCGAGTTCTTCGATCGCAAAGATCTTGTTGACTGTCGCATCGATATCGTACTCAACCCGTCGAAACTCGATTTGCGGAAACTCTAAGATCAGATAGCAGCTTCGCCAATCTCCATCGCGTGGCTGACCAACACTACCAACGTTGATCATGGCTTTGTCGTCAGGCAACGCGACTTTGAACTCGAATTCGTCGGGTCGAGCGAATTGCATGTTGGTGGAAAAAACACCTGGTGCATGCGTATGCCCTTGAAACGTATATCCCTGAATCATCGAAAAAAGTTTTTCCATCTTGCGACGATTGAAAACATCTTCCGGAAAGACGTATTCATTCAGCGGATTCCGAACCGATCCATGCACGTACAGGATATTGCCTTCGGATATCGTTCTCGGTAACCGAGCCAGGAACTCTAGCCTCCGTTGGGCTTCTTGCGGTTGGGCGTTGCATTCGAGTTGCTTGCGCGTCCAAAAAATAGCTTGCTCGGCGGCCGCACTGAAGCCTTCGGGATCGATCAAAGCACCATAGTCGTGATTGCCAAGGACACATGGTCCTAACCTCGACACGATGTCCAAGCATTCGCATGGGTTAGGGCCATAACCCACAATGTCGCCCAAACAAACAATGCGTTCGCACTGCTGCGACTCGATGTCCGTTAAGACCGCTTGAAGAGCTTCAAGATTGCCGTGAATGTCGCTAACAATGGCCGTTCGCACGAGATTGGTTTCTAGCTTGCTGGTACTACTGGAATGAGGGAGTCGGCTTAACGTCCGGTGCGCAATCGATCGCCCAGCATGTTGTCGAGTTCGCTGATTCCATAAATTTTCTTGCAGGTGGTTTCAAAATCGTACTCGACACGTCGAAAGTACAGCTTGCGAGCTTCGTGGTCCAAGATCACGTAACAAGCCTTATTGTCCTCGTCGCGAGGCTGCCCTACGCTTCCCACGTTGACCATCAGTTTTTCTTTCCCCAATGGAAAGACCTTGTCGCACTGGGCTGGCTTTATGAATTCCAGATCGGGCGTGAAAACACCCGGCATATGGGTATGCCCCTGAAAGCAATACTGCGTTACCCTGCTAAAGATGCTGTCCATCTTGTTCTTGTCATAGATGGTCTCTGGAAATACATACTCGTTCGTCGGATCTCGCGGCGAACCATGTACAAACATAAATTTGTCCTGGTGATGCAATTTGGGCAATTCGCTCAAGTAATCCCACCGCTTGTTGATCGTCGACGACGCTCCGGAATCCAATCGATCGCGAGTCCAATAAATGGCACGCAAAGCCACAGGATTAAACCCTTCAGGATCAAACAAGGCGGCTTGGTCATGGTTTCCCATAATCGTCAACGTCGCTTTGCGCATCACCAATTCCAAGCACTCGCATGGGTTGGGGCCATACCCTACGATGTCCCCAAGGCATAAGATCTCTTCCACGTTTTGGCTGGCAATATCCTCCAACACAGCTTGGAGTGCCTCCAAGTTGCCGTGAATATCGCTGATCAGTGCTTGCCTCACTCCGGGGACCTCAACGGGACGCTTAGACACCACTCCGGCGAGGGGGTGCTGACGATGGAATTCAAGTAAAATTAATGGTTTGTAGAATGCTTACAAAGACATATTCTAGTCCGGATTTTCGATCGTGGGCAGGCCAGATCCAACGGCCCGCGGCCTAATTCGGACTTGGTCCCCAACTCTCCAGAACGCGTCGAATCAGAGTTTTCACCGAAATCGAATCTTTGCAAATGTTCAATTCCACAAATGATCTATCGTCTAAACCGGTCGCTTGGATTACTGGAAGTGGTGCGGCCCGCATTGGCCGAAGCATTGCCCAACATTTTGCAAATCACGGGTATCGGATCGTGATCCACGCAAACCATTCACGAGATTCGGCCAACGAATTCGCTGATGAACTTCGGCGGCAGGGGCGAGAATCGATGTTGGTTTATGGTCCAATTGAACAGCCTGATTTCGCTCGAAATGCCGTTGCGCAAATTGTCGAAGAGTTTGCGAGAATCGACGTACTCGTCAATTCGGCTGCAATCTGGGACTGGAAAAACCTTGAAGCCACCACCGCGATGGACCTACAACGTCAATGGGAAGTCAACACGTTGGGTACTTTTCTGTGTAGCCAAGCTGCCGGATTGCAAATGGTGGAACAACCCACCGGGGGTGCAATCATCCTGATTGGGGATTGGGCCGTCCAAAGACCCTATCCGGATTTTTCGGCATATTTTGCCTCCAAAGGTTGCATCGAGACCATGACCAGAACGCTGGCTGTAGAACTTGCAACTCGCAATCCTGCGATTCGCGTCAACGCCATTTTGCCGGGAACCGTCTTGCTCGATGCTTCAGTGTCCGAAGAGCAGGCGGCTCGCGTAAATCAACAGTCATTGCTCAAGGGACCAGGGCGACCGGAATACGTTGCACAGGCAGCCTACTTTCTCGCAACGCATGAGTACATCACCGGTGTTTGCTTGCCTGTCGATGGAGGCCGAAGCATTCATGCAGGTGCTTCGTTCGATGCCATGGCTCACGCCGAATACGGCAACCGAAATACTTTACCCATACCGCCAACGAAAAAGAAGCTATGAGCACTCGAAGAGACAATGAAGCCTTTGCCTTGCGTATTTCGAAACTAACCAATCGACCACTGACGGCGCATAAAGGTTCCTTTGGTCACGCATTGCTCATCGGCGGCACAACCGGAATGACCGGCGCCATTGCGATTGCTGGCATGGCCTGCTTGCGATCCGGCGCGGGACTGGTCACGCTGGCAATACCCGAGCCCAGCCTCAACGTCGTGGCCTCCTTCAACCCGTGCTACATGACTCGCCCCCTCCAATGCGACGCGGAGGGTCGATTGAACAAGCAAGCCATGGCTCAATTGGCACTCCCCATTCAAAAGGCGACTTGTGTTGCTATCGGTCCGGGGCTCGGTCGAAGCGAGGAATCGGACTGCCTGGTGGAAACGCTCTACAGGGAGCTCACGATTCCGATGGTTGTCGACGCAGATGCGCTCAATGCACTCAGCCAATCCCAAACCTGGAAGGATTGCCTCTCTCGTCCATCCGATTCCACATTGGCAAACGATATCAAGCGAATACTGACGCCCCACCCCGGCGAATGGGAACGACTAACCGGTGTTGCTTCGGCCGATCGCAAGTCACAAATCGCGGCAGCAAACGAAGTTGCTCGAAAAATGAATGCAGTCATCCTGCTCAAGGGACATCGCAGCTGGATCACAGATGGGCATAACACCTGCGAAAATTCGACGGGCAATCCAAGCATGGCCTCCGGTGGAAACGGCGATTGCTTGACCGGCATCATCGCCGCTCTGTTATGCCAGGGACTCCCTTGCTTGGAAGCAGCCAAACTTGGTGCGGCCCTGCACGGCGTGGCGGGGGACTTGGCCCATCGCGAGCTCCGTTCGCCTAGTTCCTTGCCCACGGATCTGATCCAAAACCTGCCTGCTGCCTTTCGAACTATCCTCGAATCCTAGCCCTAACTTGTTCAAGTCATCGATAGCAGTCCGCCCGCTCCGCTACACTGGTGACTTCTTTCTTCACGCTCCAACCGATCCGGCTTACTATGGCACAAGCAATCGTTGATCCTGAACAACTTCGAAACTTTGCGATGCAGTTGAAGCGGTTTTCCGGAATGCTAGGAGAAGCCTCGACAAAGGTCTCCCAGCAAATGCAGCAACTTGCAGTTTCTTGGCGAGACCAAGAACATCAAAAATTTTCCGCCGAATTCGAACAAGAAATCAAACAACTGAAACGTTTGGTCGACGCCAGCGAACGCCACGTCCCTTACCTGCTCCGCAAAGCTGAACTCATCGAGGAGTACCAACGCGGCCATGGCTGATGCCAACGTTAAAAGTCTCGAAGCGATCGAGGTGTTTCTGGATGCTGTCGCGAAATTGAGACACGATACCGGCATGCAAGCCGACGAGATTAAGCAACAATTGCAACGTGTCTCCCTTTGGCTAGAAAAGGAACTGCCAGAGTACTGGGGAAACGAAAAACGGATCGCTGAAAAAAAATGGATCGAGGCGCGCCAGGAATTGCTGCGATGCCAAGCCAAGTCTCGATCCGAAGACGAATCCTCTTGTTCCGTACAACAACTGCTGCTTCGAAAAGCAACCGAACGTCGCAAACTCTGTGAAGAACGCGTACGCATGATTCCAAAATATACGCTCGAATGGAATCAGTTTCTCTTGGAGATTACGTCGCAAATCCACCAGCTCGAGGACCTATCCGAAACGACTCTATTAGGAGCCTGGAACAAGTTAGGTGACATCCTAGAATCGCTGAAAAAGTACGCTGCTCAATAGGCCTAACATCCCCATCAACCCTCTTCCGCTCTGTCCGAAAGGAGCCTAGAGGCCGTCTCGCTTTTAATCCAACGCTTTCATTGGAAGCGGAATGCGTCAAGCATTTCGACGATACAGTAAGTAGATCAGCAATTCGAAACGCTTGACGCGATCCACGAAAGCGAGACGGACTCCTTGCCCCTGCCGGACACCGCTTTGGTGTCCTAAACCCCCTAACCCCTAACCCCCTCGCCGCCTCTCGCCTCTCGCCTCTCGCCCATCAACCCTCAACCTTGATAAAATAGGCAAAACGTATCTGAGTCGGTAGTATTTCAGCGCTTCAAAATCACAATTGACGATACCCACACGGGCGTACGAGGCGGTGATTTTTCAGGAAACAACATCCTCTACATTTTGCCCAACTAGGAGTTATTTGCACGAGGAAAATCATGGAAACGGCCAACATCGAATCACCACGTTTTTCGATGAAGCAAGCTAAGGAGCTAGTCCGAGACTTGCATCACCCCATCGCCTGGGTTTACTGGACCGACTTTCTTGGGTCGATTTTGATCGGACACACCCTATTTGCCCTGAACGTGAACTCAGACGCTTGGTTGCAGGGCCCGCTCGCGTTCGTTTGGAGTGTTAGGACGGCACTTTTTTTAGGAACCGTGTTCCTGTTTCTGCGGTCCGCCATGTTCACCCACGAACTAGTGCACCTACCCAAACAAGGTTGGAATGCATTTCGCATCGCTTGGAATGTCTTGTGCGGAATTCCTTTCATGATTCCCTCGTTCACTTACTATCCACACATCGATCATCATCGACGCAAGTCCTATGGCACCGAGGATGACGCAGAATACCTGAACCTGAGCCATCAACCCCCAATCTCCATTGTGGTCTATCTCCTCGGGACATTGATTACTCCCTTTGTTGGTTTGATTCGGTTCGGCGTCATGTCGCCCATCGCGTGGGTGTTCCCGCAAGTTCGCAAGTGGACGTTCAAACATGCATCCACCATGGTGATGGACATTACTTACGAGCGCCCCGAAGGGACCGACCGTGTGTATCGGATCATGCTGATGCAAGAGATCGGTTGCTTTTTCGTCTGTGTTGGTATCGTCCTACATGCACCGTTCGTGGCTCAGACTTGGTTGGATCCGCTCTGGATTCATGCCTATTTAGTCAGTGTGTCACTGCTTATGCTCAACAATCTGAGAACACTCGGAGCGCATCGTTGGACCGGCACAGGCGCCGAACTGACGATGGAACAACAATTGTTGGATTCATGCGATTACCCGAGTCGACCATGGATCACCGAACTGTGGGGACCAACGGGCACTCGCTATCATGCAACTCATCACCTGTTCCCGAGCTTGCCATACCACAACTTAGGGATCGCGCACCGTCGTCTGATGGCCGGTCTGCCGCAGAACAGCATATTCCGAGAGACCGTCCGAACGACACTGATCGGCGAGATCGCTTCACTATGGCGCCGAAGCATAGCCGCTTCCAAGTCGACAAACCGCACGACGGCCATACATCACAGGTCCGAAACAAACCTTTCGGACGCAGCATAATCTTAATGCTCTACATACAAGCCCGCCGCGCAAGCAAGTGGCAATTCCCTTCTTCATACAATCTCTCGCAGCTGGCTTGTTCTGTCTTTTCTGACTTCTTGCTGCCGTTTTCCTACCGCATCTCATACTGGGTCGTTTCTTATTGCCCCCTGCGGTGGCTTGCCATTCTTCATTTTCCTGTCGCAAAATCTTCCTGCCGAACCCCATGAGCTTCACGTCACTATTGGAACAGGATGGCCAGTTGAACATGGAAGCCAACATGAAAGAATCCGGTTCCGCTAACTTCGTGTTGGTTCGGGTTCTCAGACAATTACGCCCGTCAGCCGCTGACGTCGATGCTAGCGTGCCGCCCTACTTTGCTTGGCTGACAAGACACTCGGTCAGGAAGTGCGATCTGCGGCGGGCAATGCCTCGAACCGGCAATTCAAACCTCAAACTTCGCAGTGAGATGATCTTCGTCGTCATAGGCTGTACCTGCTTGAGTAAATTCGTATCCGCTCATCGTGCCACTTATCGCTTCGGACGTCTTGTTCTTGCTACTGTCCCAAGTAAACGTTTACGATTGGCGGTTCAGAATTTGTTTTTGGAGCGATTCCGTTCGTGCTTGTAGCTCCTCAAGACTCTTGCCTGACAACTCATCATCCGATGATTGTGGAATCCCCAGGATCGACTGTAGCGCGCGGATGAGCTTGATTTCCCCTTTTAGTTCGCCTTTCAGTTCGCCTTTCACTTCGCCTTTCAGTTCGCCTTCCTGTCGGGCGTCGATGAGATTCGACTCGTAGTCCAAGGTAGCCTTTTGTCGTAAATCATACATCTCGCGTTCCTCCGTTTTCATTTGGATATCCTTCAGTTCTGCTGTCGCGCGCAAAAACGCTAGCCCAG
>JBEBHM010001132.1:0-2143 GCA_040080875.1 Pirellula sp. | reverse complement strand
GACCTGAGCTATTACCGACTAGGCTTGAAGCCTGCCTCATTCCGATCCTGAACGGGCCCGGAGTGTTAAGTCCACATGTGCTCGGTCATCCTCACACGATTCAACGCCGCTAATAGACTTCGGCCTACTAAATTCGGTGCGTGTTGAGTATAACGGTGGAAGTGGCGAATGAATTGTAAACGACTAGTGCAACGATTACTCTTTGGAAGTCGTCAAAACACGCCTCCTATCCATCAGAACTTTTCAACTGCGTCGATAACAATGAGATTTGAAGTAACCCTTAGTCGTCTGTCGAAATATTGAATGGTTCCCTTGCCACCTGTTTCCGTCCAAACTCCCGGCATTACTTCGTTCTTGATTTGCTGAGCCAACAATTCGAATGGATCCACTAATTTGGTATCAGTACTCGGACTGGGTAACAAGTCGGAAACGTAAAAGTTATATGAGATGAGTTTAGCAGAGTCCCAAATCGCAATCCCTTGACGGTATCCATGAATACGACCTCCAAGGTAGCAAGCGATTCCCGTTACAAGCAACATCAGTATAGAAAGAGAAAACTGGCGACACACGTTCCTGCGGGCGCTTTGATTCTCAACTTGCATTTGGTCCTCCATAAAGTCAGCGACGAACAAGTAGCAATCGATCCCAACCGAATCGAAGAAGAGTAGAAAGTTCATTCCTCCAATCCACAACGCTTCCCCGCCTCTTGCCGCACCATTCTATTCGATCCTGCAGGCGTAATCGTTCGGAGTTCGAATTTACACAAGAGTGACTTCGACTTGTTTACTAGGCGCTGGAAAACTAAATTGAACAATACGGCTCCCTCAGCGTATTTAGCGGACTTCCTTGTCCTCACTCCAAGGCTGGCCAGTGACGATGTCATCGACTTACAATCCAGCTATCGGCGTGCCGCGAGCAATGGCCTCCTGTAGGTTGCGAGGCAGGCCGCTGGTCACTCGCACTTGATCCACATCTAGCAAGCTGTGCACGATAGTCGACATAAGGTTCGAGATGGTCACGGGTTCACTGGCTGGTTGTCCACCATCGCGAGATGAACTACCAATCACTTGACCCGACTTGAGTCCGCCGCCATAGAGCATCAGGGGTGCTACATTGCCCCAATGATCTCGTCCACCAGCCTTGTTGATTACTGGCGATCTTCCCATTTCACCGCAACAGACGAGCAGCACCTTATCTCGCATTCCACGCGACTCGATGTCATCAATAAAGGCTGCGACAGCGTGATCAAACGGCGCTCCAACGTATCCCATACCCTCTTTCATCGGTGCGTTATTGATGTCGGCATGCATATCCCAAACGAAACTCGTGGTGACCGTTACAAAGCCACATCCCCGCTCACACAACCGTCGTGCTAATAGCAGTAGTCGCCCGATTGAATTGCCATGATCGGCATAATGTTTGTGATTTTTCCATTTCTTGTCGATCCGATCTGAATTGAAACGTGTCTGAGTGTCGTATTTAGCAAGCAGTTTAGGATCTTCCTTCTGCAGATCGAATGCGTCGGACACGCCGCTCATTAAAGTTTCGAAGGCCAACCGCTGCAGCGCAGAGGCATCGGAAATATTTGGACTTTTTTCCGTCGCACTTTGCATATCCTGTTGTAGACCCGCTCCAGCTCCAGGGACAAAGGGGGCAAAGGCACCACCGAGTTCGCCCGACGATTCAAAGTTTCCAAAGCTTGTAATCGCTGGTCCAGCTTCGGGATCCACCGCGCGAGGAAATAACGCGACATTAGTAGGCATTGCAGTCTGCGTGCGAATGGGTCCAGCTACCCGAGAATACAGCGAACCCATATTGGCTCGCAAAGTATCTTTGCTTACGACTGGCTTGATGTCATGATTTCCATCGCCCGTTACAAAAGAACGAACCACGTTAAACAAATGCGCTCGTTTTGACAACTGTTCGAATGTGGTGCCGAAGGTGACACCGGGCAGTGACGTTGCGATCTCGCCGGTTGCGCTACGAATGCCGGATGCTGCTGACATTTTGGGGTCGAAGGTTTCAAACTGCGACGGACCACCGTGCATGAAGAGGAATACTACCGATTTGTCTTTTAGTGTCGACCTGCGACTTTCGCCAAAGGCCGTGGATCCGAATCCAGGAGCCAAACCACCAAGAGCAG
>JBEBHM010001131.1:0-2143 GCA_040080875.1 Pirellula sp. | reverse complement strand
ATCATGAGCTGTCCACGTTTTCAAATGGTCGTAGCAAGCAACCGCACTCAGAATTCGCCACGTGATTATCCATCGGTTGACGGTAACACGAAGGACAAACCAGGAGTCGCCCATTCAAAGAGTTGCATGTGATCCATTTTCGAAGACGCATGTTTCTGTAGGTGGTGAGTACAAGACCATGAATGATCGCTGAGGCAACAAAACCACTCCAGAAGGGGACTCCTGGCGGACAAATCGAGGATACTCCCCACCCAAAAACTAGTCCCATCGCCGTACTCACTGGAAGTAAAGAGAGTCCTGCAACAAGAACTGAAATCATTCCAACTACGTCTAGAGCAACTCGACGCCGACAAGCATAGGGCATCGACTGCAGGAACCGGACTATGGCCACATCGTCTAGAGGCGTTAACATTACGTTTGGTTATTTGGCAACATCCTTGGGTTTGGGTTTCGGATCACGAGCTAGGCCGGTCGACCAAGCACATGTGTTGGGTAGAGCAAGTTCTGTATCCCAGTTTAGCATAAGACTTGGGCTTGGCAGCACGCGCAGCTGTTTGTTCGAATAACCAAAGATCTAAACGGTTGCAATGTGGCTACTCATTTTGATTGAAGTCGCCGGACGTGACGTAGTCGATTCTCTAAGTCCGTCTCTACCGAAAAAGTGTACGTGCCACAAGATCCGGACAGCCGGTCTTGAAACAGGGATTGTGACAGAAACCGTTCTGTGAATGCAAGATTTCCCAGCTGTTCGTGGTACTCAGCGAGCCAAACGCACGCATCGTGTCGGTAATTCGCAAAAACCACTCCACGATCGCAAAACTGTGGCTCTGGGATAAAGCAGAGAACAACCGCAACAATCGCAGTGAGCGAAAGCAGTGTCGAAATCGAGAATCGTTTATTCATAGCATTCGCCCCTAAAGACGTCAATCATCCGGTCGCGGCGCTGCGGCCAAGCGACTTGGATCACCCAGTACGCCAAATAGCAACTTAACGCTTGGACGCTGCAAAACCAAGATCGTCAGTACTCCGAGAACGGTCCCGAAAGGCATAAACACACATTCAACTCCGGCCACTACAAGACAATATAAGTACGCTGTTCGTCGGCCAATTCTGCGGACCGCGACGGCAACGCAGATCGCCAGCGTAAGCCCCCCAACGACAAAAAAAGCGGAAACAAAACGAAGAGCCAACCAATGAACGCGAGTGGCGCTCCACCGACAGCCGCATCGTCGAATGTTCCAGCGAGAATTCCAATTCCCACGGCAATGTGAATCAAAGGAAACAGCGAGATCAGACCAACCATACAACCGACGACGTAGTGGAAGATCGAGAGCAATCGAAGTAGGTCGGCGTCTTGGGTATTTTCCAATGCGAGGCCTCACGTAACGCTTACGTTCGAATTCTGTCAGTCGGACAACGTCACCGATGTCGGAGCGATGACAATGGAAATCTCCATCAGTTAGCAGCCGTATGATCGCTTATTGTTATCCGTACATGAAATCAAGGTTGGCTCAACTTGACGGCGTTTGGAAACGATTCGGAGAATCGTGCGACAGTTGGCACTTAGTTTTTGCTAAACCCCATCGGTGCGATGGTTTCTTTCGAAAGTGGGTTTTTGATGTATTGGCGGAAACAGTCTTTGCAAAGATCGAACTGCTTGCGTTGGTACACGTCGTCGTCAAATACCGAACTGCAAAGTTCGTCAGCTGAGTCCAGCATGTCTTGAATCTCGTCGAGATGATCCGGATCATCGACCAGTTCATGTTCAGGGCCATCCAACGCCGCTTCGATTTCGATGGTTACGTTGTAACGCAGATCCGAGCTTGCGTCGATCTCTCGTTTGCATCGATCACAGGTATAATGAATCACGATGGAAGACTCCCTTGGGCTATGAAGCGAATGAAGAGGAAAAGTATCAACAAATCATGACTAAACCAAACTTGTTAAGTCTAATCCTACAACGCAATTCGCCCTGACTGCAAGCAATCGGGAATTTTTCTGTGGTAAGCTTTGCCTTCTTTTCCGATAACTGCCACCCTGTCTGTCGGGTGGCAACCATTGTTCGGAACAATTGATCCGCGACTTCAGTTCGGGAATCTCGGCGAGTTCGGTATAAATTGCCGAAGCTGGACTCGGCAATGTT
>JBEBHM010001130.1:0-2144 GCA_040080875.1 Pirellula sp. | reverse complement strand
TGGACGAGCTCGAACGATGCTTGCCACTAGCAGGGCAGCGTGCAATGGCCGGTTATCTTGAGTTCTTCGGACTGTTGCGCGGGCTGGCTCAAACGGAGCGATACAGAGGAATCCTGTCAAGTGTTGTTGTCGCCGCCAACGCTGCAATTAGCGAGAAGGCCTATTGGGAAGGTCGAGAGAATCCCGTTTTCTCTCTATATAAGCCACTGTTTGTCCCGCTTCTCTCAAAGCCGGACACCGCGCAGATGATTCAGCGTCTTGGCAGGGGCATGAGTGTTTACTGGGAACAACCGGCGATTGACGCCGTCTATCAGGAATGTGCTGGCCATCCCTTCTTGACCCGCATGCTTTGCAGCCAAATCACCCAGCGACACCAAAAACGTCCGCTTCAGGTATCTGATCGAATGGTCGCGACAGAGATCCCGATATTTATCCAGGACAAGAGCGACAAGTTCGAGCAGATTGTCGAGTTGCTGCACTCCCACTTCCCTCAGGAGGAAGGAGTACTCGAGCAATTGGCGTTGAATCAAGATCTTGGTAACGTTCAGGACGATTCTGTTCGCCATCTCTTGGGCTATCAACTAATCAAACGAACTCCTGACGGGTTCGAGATGTCACTTCGCGCGTTGACCTCTTGGCTTAGGAATCGTGCTGGCTATCCCTCATGAGCAATCCCTATCGCTGGAATCAGCTCAATCTTGATCTTGTGTACGGACGCAAGATTCTCTTGGATGAGATGCTCGCGGCATTGCCTTCGGCGAACGGGAATTCCTTCGGCATTACCGGCGCGCGAAGAATGGGCAAGACTACCATCTTGCGCACTGTAGAAAAGGATCTTCGAGACGGCCAGAAGATCTATTCCGAATCCGGCACTTGTCTCGTTCCGATTTACGTCGATGGACTTACACTCCAACGCCCCTTAACCGCGGAGATCGTTTGGGGCAAGATTCACCAAGAGCTTCTGCGTGCATTTTCGCCGAAAACTCTGGCAGACCCGTCGCCCATTGACTTCCAGGACTTCGTAGACAGTTGTTCGCGACTATTTCTAGACGCAGAAAAGGTGCCCAAAGTAATTGTCATATTTGACGAGATCGAACACATCATCGTTCATGACGAATGGGCGCCGGCATTTTTCGCAAACTGGCGCGCATTGTTAAGCAACTATCCCGAGATATCTGGTTATATCAGCGCTGTCTTCTCTGGCGCTCGTGAAATGGCGAACCTGCAACACGATGTGGGATCGCCATTAATGGACGTTCTTGAATGGCGAAGTCTGAGAAGCCTCGGCCGGGATGAGACAAAAAAGCTAATGATGGAGCCCTGTGGATTGGCGATAAGTGACGACGCAGTCGACCGAGTATTTGAGGAGACAGGCGGGCATCCAATGATCGTGCAATATGTGATGCAGAAAACATTGAGTTTCTCAAGCACCGTCAATGTCGACAACCTAGTTGCAGCCATTTCCGAGTTCGAGGAAAACCGTTCATGGCAGTTCGGCGAATGGTGGAATAAATATTGTGATCCGGACGGGCAACTGGTTTACCAGTCGCTACCAGAGGACCACTCATACAAGAATGTGTCAGCCTATGCGAATGAGCTTGGCGGATACAGGGCTAGCAAGGCTCTCGAAATTCTCCAACATGTCGGCATTGCTGAGTTGAGTAACGACCGCAGCCAAGTACGTAGGCGATGTCGCATGTTTACGAGATGGGCAAAATCACATGCAGGAAGCGCAAGCTCTGGTGACTTCGACACAAGTCTGGCGTCGCTACTTGAAAGAATCGATCAGACGTTGCGAGAGAAATACGTTTCAGCATGGAGCATATACCGACAAAACATGCCGAATTACTCCGGCGCGGTGAGCGAGATGAGGGACCTGATCACGCTGGTATTGCACCACGTTGCGCCAAATCAGAAAGTTCAAGAACAACCAGGCTTTGCTCTTGAACCGAATCAAGCGACACCGAACAGACGTCAGCGAGTCATGTACCTATTTCGCGTCTCAGGCAAAGAGCAAGGCAAAGCGATTGCTAGCGAAGATGAGCTACTTGATGCCCATGCATCACAACTTACGAGTGTTGTTCAGAAGAGCTACGCTAACGCCTCTGCCCTAACGCACACAACCGCAAGTCGCCCTCTTGCAT
>JBEBHM010001129.1:0-2145 GCA_040080875.1 Pirellula sp. | reverse complement strand
TAACTTGGTGCAAAGACAATCGCGAAGATAGCCGAGAGATAGCCTGGGACACTCCTCATTGTAGCGGGGGCGGGGTATTGCTAGTGCGGATTCTTCCCCCCGAAAATGATGTGTGTCTCCAGGTTTGCCCTTCTTGGCATCGCCATACGGCCCCGCAGTTTAGGTCGGTGCAGGGCTATTTTTGTCGACTCTGGAGAGAGCCCACTTTCTTCGATCGCTTCTTTACGGCGAAACGTGTACCTGCCGTTGGCTTGTATTTGCTCCAGTACGAAACTGTGGACTGCTTGCCGCTGATTTCGAGTTGGTATGACGATTGCATTAGCGAATTCGCATCGTTCCATGAATTGGAGTTTGCTTGCGATGAACCGAATCCGTTGAACCGAATCAATATGTCGAAAATCGTGACACTGACCATCAACCCGGCCCTCGACAAGAGCTGTTCGGTAGACCACGTCATCGCCGATCACAAGTTGCGATGCAGCGAACCTGTCTACCATCCGGGTGGCGGAGGAATCAACGTGGCCAGAGCGATTCATAATCTTGGGGGAGAGGCAACCGCCTATTGGACCTGCGGCGGCGTCGTAGGAATGCTGCTTAAGCAGTTACTCGACCTGGAGAGCGTGCCAAATGTGCCGATCCCAATCGACGGTATGACGCGTGAAAATCTGACCGTGTTCGATGAATCAAGTGGTCAACAATACCGTTTTGGGATGCCCGGGGCCAAACTCACGGCGCAGACGATTCAGGGAATGCTGGATCTCGCAAGCACACTCGTTCCGTCACCAGAATTCCTAGTCTTGAGCGGCAGTCTGCCACCTGGCGTTTCCGACGACTTCTACGCGACGGTCGCAGCAACTGCCCCAGCGGGGTGCCGCCTGATTCTAGATGCGAGCGGGGAAGCCCTTCGAAATGGCTTAGAAACACCAGTTTTCTTGATCAAACCAAGTCTCCGCGAACTAGGGCAGTTAACTGGTCGAGCCATCGAGAACGACACTCAAGTCCGAGAACTTGCGAAATCGCTTATTGATGCAGGCAAAGTCAAGGTCGTGGTCACTTCGTTGGGCCCCAGTGGTGCGATAATCACCACCGCAGATCTTCACGAGCATATTCGCGCTCCCATCACGAAGATTCGCAGCCGAGTGGGGGCCGGAGACAGCATGGTCGCAGGAATCGTGTATTGGCTGTCGCAAGGTCGAGAACTATTGGAAGCTGTTCGATTTGGTGTAGCCGCTGGCTCAGCGTCCGTGATGCGCGAAGGAACGGAGCTTTGCCAACGATCGGATACCGAACGACTCTATCATGAAATGAATAAGCTCAGCCGATAGTTTGAATCCCTTGAATTCGATCCAAACTCGTCACTGCCCACGAAAGTAGCAGGCACGCTCCAAAGCAGCAGGCGCGCTCCGTCGTGCCGTCCGCTATCGGATATTAGCTGGGTTTTCAGGTGGACGGCACATGGAATGTGCCTACTACGTTTTCCACAGTTCACAATTTATGCAACCGTGATTTCAGGATGCAGGTAAACATCCTGAATTGCATTCAGAAGCTGGATACCTTCCGCCATTGGGCGTTGAAACGCCTTTCTGCCACTGATCAGACCCATGCCTCCTGCACGCTTGTTGATGACCGCCGTGCGGACGGCTTGCTGCAAATCGTTTTTGCCCGAAGCACCGCCTGAGTTGATTAGACCACACCGACCTGCATAACAATTGACCACTTGGTAACGTGTCAAGTCAATCGGATGATCACTGGCTAGTTCGCTATACATTCGGTCATCGTACTTTCCGAATTTACGTTCGCCGGAATTGAGCGATCGATATCCTCCGTTTTGTTGCGGTTGTTTCTGCTTGATAATGTCCGCCTGAATAGTGACCCCGAGGTGATTTGCTTGTCCAGTTAAGTCCGCAGATGTTTCGTGATTGACCCCGTTGATGGTGAAATTGGAGTTCCGAATATAGCACCAAAGCACCGTGAACATGCCCAATTCATGCGCGCGAGAAAACGCATTCGAAACCTCAGTCAACTGACGCGTCGACTCTGGGGAGCCAAAATATACGGTCGCCCCCACCCCCAGACAGCCCATGTTCCACGCGTCCTCAACGCGCGCGTTCATGACTTGGTCATGTCGATTGGGATAGCTCAGCA
>JBEBHM010000387.1:0-8228 GCA_040080875.1 Pirellula sp. | reverse complement strand
TGGACTTCGTTTAACGCGGACGTGGTTCTCAAGTCCGTGCAACAACTCGGAGAATGGGGAAAACAATTTCATAATGGATATGTCTCTAATTTTGCGATTGCTGTTTCTTGTGGCACGTTGGACAACTTCCAAGCACCCATTTATTTTTTTGAGTCCTAAAGTGATTGTTCCTCGCCGATGCGAAGCACTCGGCGGATTTCATCTGTCTTGAAGCCCAGCACCTGCGGTCGCGTTACACCAGGTAAGGCCACCACATCGTAGAGTTCATTAACCACCCCCTCGACGCGAATCCAATGGACCACGTCGCCGTTTTTCAGATCGATGATTTGCACACCACAGCGTGCTTCGGCATCGCCAGACTTCAAGTTGTTGTCCAATTCGAGGCCTGAAAATGTCTTGTTCTCTCTAGATCTCGATAGTCCAACAATCGCATAGTCACCGTGAAATGAGAGACCTCGCGCGTAACCTGGGCAGAAGGCGACTCTTTCGAATCTGCCAGTCGTTCGATCGATGAAGCCAAAGTGGCCACTCCCCGAATTAAGCAACCAGAGTTTGTCGCGATAGACCCGAGGTGAATGGGGCATGGATAATCCCGTTGCGACTATTTCGTTGGATTGGATGTCGATAACGCAGCCTCCGTCGTGTCGTCGATCGCGCCAGCCATCCGCCACGTCGGATTGGCTGACCGCCGTCACGTACTTGGCTTTACCATTTTCGATCGCCAATCCGTTCAGATGACAACGATCCTCTGCAGCCAACTTGCTGATAAACGGCGGTTTCCAAAGTGGTATGAAACTATGCGTTTGGCTAATTGTCGACAAGCATCCAAAGAGCGTGTTCACAAACACCACTCGACCACTCGTCTCAACGCCTACGTCGTGAATATCTAAGTCACCAGTCGTGTAGCCCACCTGGGGAACATAGAGTCGATCGTAGCCGGCGACCATTTGACCTGGCTCCATCACATTTTCAAATCGCCATAGTTGGTAAAGCGACGACATCCAAATGGTTTGTCCGTCGCTCCAAAGCCCGAGGCACCGATTAAAAGTTCGCTCAAAAACGGACAGGCGTCCATTGGGTTGAAGGCCCAACAGGAACAGCTTTCCAGCTTGATAAGTTGTAAAACCCAAGCTTAGTTTTTGTTCGAGCATCCAGTTAGTGAACTGACGCGATGTACTGATTTCTAGGGCGGGTAGGGTTTCGATTCTGTACGCTCGATTTTCCGTGGCATAAAGGTTGGTTTTTCGGTCCTAGTATAATTATTTAGTAGCAGACGGCAGTTTAGTCCGTCACTCATCCGAAAGCGAGTTTCCAATTTGAGTTTAGCTTCCAAGGTTGTAGGCAATTAAGCCAATCCAATCGTCAATGCCCTCCGCCATCTCGAATTCGTCGATTTCGACATGGCTGATCGACTTGCGAGCAATGCTCCAAGGAGATTGAGGCATGTGCGCCGAGCGTCCTAGGGTGCGCATGAATTCGTCCGTGTTTCGAACCGTAGTTTGAACTCGAGGCAACGTTGATGAACTAATGATGGACGGTGGTGTGCCCAGCAAAGGCATTGCTGGTGCGACACCCAGAGAAGCAACCGTTACCAAGGGAGCTTGCATGCCTCTGATCGCCATATTCGCTGCAGCAGTTAAGCTATCGACACGGGCGACGGAAACTGGCATGCTGACTGATTCTAAGTCAAATGGTGGATCTGCAATGTCTTGTGGATTGGTGTTGCCCGCCGTTAAAGCAAACGTCACTGCAGCCAACTGGCTGCCTGATACCAGACTGGCGGCCGCGGTGTACTGGTAAACCTTCTTTGTGCCGCTATCGACTGTCCAGATGTTGCTGACGTTGTTCGGATCAATCGTCAGACCAGTCGGCGACGAGTTTGCTGGGTCTATTGTCCAGCTTCCGAGCAGAGTGCCGGTCAAGCTGTACTTGAAGACCTTGTCCGTCGCACTATCGTTGATGACCCAGATCGAAGTCCCGTCGGTCACGATGCCTTTTGCGTTGCTGTTATTGCGATTCAAGCTGAAGCTGCTGGAGGAATTCTGACTTCCCGACAACAGACCGGCTGCGGCCGTGTACTTAAAGACTTTGTCGGTCTTGTTGTCAACGATCCAGACATCGGTGCCGTTGGTTGTAATGCCTTCGACTTGGGCTGTCGACGACAGAGTGCCGGCCGTCCATGAACCCAGTACGCCCCCGCTTGCGTTGTAGACGTAGACCTTGCGATTCGCGTCGGCCACCCAGACAGTATTCCCAGCCGCATTGCTGGCGATACCTCTCGGAGCCGTGTTGCCTGTAGTCAATGCGGAGTTCCCGAGTGAGTTTCCTGGAGCCCCGTACCGGTAAGTCTGGTCCGCGCTGGCGTCATTGACGACGTAGAACTTGGTCGTGTCGTCGTCGCGAATCGTGGCGACACCACGGCTATCGGCGATCAAAGCGTTGGAGGGACTGCTGAGATCGACAAAGAAAGTCTCGTTGGCTTCGAGAACTAGGTCCCCGTATACCGGCACAACGACTGTCTTGCTGGTCTCGCCAGGCGCGAAGGTAAGGATACCGGACAAAGATTGATAATCGCTACCGCTCGTGGCTGTGCCGTCAAATGTTCCGTAGTTGACCGTCACGGTCTGAGAACCACCGTCGGAGAGGCTGACGGTGAATTGAGCACTCACGGTACCGGCATTCCCTTCGATAATTGAAACGTCGCTGATAACCAGCGCTGAGCTCGATATCAATTTAGCCACAAACGCATCGTCGCCGCCGTTCGCGGACGTATCGAAAGAGCCGCTCGTCGTATTAAAATTGGTGGAATCCGTGAAACCTGTGAGAAACGCGCTGCCGTCGGGGCCGATTGCGATACTGTTGCCGAAATCGAAATTGCTGCCACCCAGATAGGTTGAGTAAGTCAGACCCGATCCGGATGCGTTCAGTTTGGTCACAAAGGCATCGTTGCCTCCACCCAATAAAGGTTGAACAGCGTTGCTGATTGGGAAGTTGCTCGACTGCGTCCCGCCGATAACATGCGCATTGCCAGCTGTATCCACGGCGATATCAAGCGGCTGGTCTGTTTTGCTGCCCCCGAGGAATGTCGAGTAGACCAGCGCAGAACCACTCGCATTCAAGGCCGAAACAAATGCGTCGAAAGAACCACCCCTGGTCGACTGAAAAGCACCTGGCGTGGTTGGGAAGTCGGACGCCTGAGTCGAGCCGGTGACATAGGCAATGCCGACAGAGTCGACCGCGATTGCCTGTGCCCAATCGTTGGATGCTGCGGTACCTCCAAGGAACGTCGAGTACACCATTGCCGAACCAGAAGCGTCCAGTTTCGTGACAAAGGGCACACTGCTGCCTGGCGGAGTTGCGTTGGTCGGCTGGAATGCGTCAGAGGTTGTTGGGAAGGCCTTAGAACTCCCCGAAGGACTTGTTGCATAGGTGTGCGCCGATCCGGTCACGAAGGCATTGCCTGCAGCGTCCACCGCAATGCCATTGCCTTGGTCATAGTACGTGCCGCCTAGATAGGTTGAATAAACCAGTGCCGTGCCCGTGGCATTCAGCTTAGAGACAAACGCATCGCTGTAGCCCGATGTTTGGCCAAGGAACTCATCTGCGTGGATGGGTTGTAATGGGTTCTGGGTGGGGAAATCGACCGACGAAGTGTCTCCAGTAACGTAAGCATTGCCAGCACCGTCCACAGCGATCGCGCGGCTCGTAGCGAATCCTTCGCTCCCACCGAGGTAAGTCGAATAGAGCAGCGCCGAGCCCGAACTATTCAGCTTGGTCACGAATCCTATGCCGAAGAAAGCAGAGTTGGTTTGCTGAAACGCGCCAGCGCTGACCGGGAAGTTGCTCGATTCAGTAGCACCTGTGACGTAAGCGTTACCCGACGCGTCGACTGCGATGCTATTCGCAACTTCATCCCGAGTGCCGCCAAGATAAGTGGAATAAACGAGCGCTGTACCTGCGGCATTCAACTTCGCCACGAAGACGTCCCGGGTTTGGTTGGTCCCGCTCTTTGCATTTTGCAAGACCCCTGCAGTCGTTGGCAAGTTCGCGGAATACGTGTACCCCGTGATATACGCATTGCCGTCGCTGTCGACTGTGATCGCGTCTCCCCGGTCGGAACCGCTGCCGCCAAAGTAAGTCGAGTAACTGAGAATTGGGTCAATCACCAACGTGCGGCTTTGATCGTACATCCCGATTTCGAAGCCGACATGGTGGTCACTCATCAATACAAACTGACCGCGCACCAACTGTCGAGCTCCGTCCAACTCTTGATAGATCACCGGCGCTTCCTGGACCACTACTCCACCTGACGTGTGAAGAACTAGGTTTCCTTGCCCATCGAGCTCGATCTGCTCGGCTCCATCGAAGGACAACTGAATGATCCCTGGATCAACGCCTGGAGCGACGATAAAGTCGTACTCCAACTCTCCCTGACTGCCATAGTAGACCAAATCGATGCCCGCATAAACGTCCTGGTATTCGACTTTGCCGTAGTTCGAGATATCTGTCTGCCAATGACTTGGATCGCTGCCGATTAAATAATTCGTTTTGGTGATCAACTCGTCCAAACAAGCAACTTGAGCCTGTGGATTTGCTCCGACAAACTGGATTTTCAACGTGTCGTCGCCGGTCGAATTTCGAAGATTCAGGGCCGCTTCTGAAGGAGCCAAAGACATCATGTAACCGCTACCACGGGCAATGAAATCGACTTGCGCGGCCACTTGACCTTGATTCGCCTCGAACGCCAACGGCAGGTTGCCATAGCCTGTGGCCTCCAGCGGCTCGCCGCTCAAGAGTCGTCGGTCTTCGAGCAATTCCAAAAGCAAACGCACTCCATGGTGCGTCGAGCGGCGTGCTCGAGGGGTCATTCGAGTTTTGAGCCTTTGGAGTCGATTGAGGAACATGAGTAATATCATTGGAGTAGTTTTATTCGAAGAATTTCGTCTGTGAGTTAGTGCGACGTACGTCCCTGGTTTGTCCCAAGAAAGTTAGAAAAAAAGCGCCTTTCACGTATTGCGCCTAAATGCTGTACTCCATCACCTCGAATTATGTCGCGCATGTTGGAGTCCAGGCTTTAGCCGTTCGAGTCCTGCAATCACTCTTCAGTCTATGGTCTCAACTCCGGATTCTGGTTTGAGTTCGCGACAGGCTGGGGAGCCCGCTTGCTCCGCCACTGCTCCGCCTTGTCCTGTTGCCCCAAGGCTTGATAAAGCAGAACGATTCGATCCAAAGCGTCCGTCACACAAACGAGTTCGGAATCGTTAATCTGGTCTTTTCGCTGAAATATTCCTTCGTACGCCGTGAGCAATAGAGGCTCCGCTTCAGCGTATTTCTTTTGTCCCAACATGCAGTCACCGAGTAGCGACATGGCTTGAAATGTGGTCCACAAATCCGGATCCTTCTGCTCGCGAAGTTTCAGGCTCTCTTGCAACAGTGGTTCCGCTTCAACGTACATTTGCTGTTTGATCAAACTTCTTCCCAAAACATAATTTGAGAAAGCGTTTGTCGGTTTCCAGTTTAATGCCGTACGATAATTAGCCGTAGCCTCTTCATATCGTTGGGCTTCGAAATGGAGGTGCCCCAACTCCAAATGGCAAGTCACCAAGAGCTCACGACGCTGAATCACCTTATCAAACGAATCGGACAACTTTACTAAAATCTCAGCCGCTTGACGAAAAATCATTTCGGCTTCCTGAGGATTGTCTTTCTTGAGCTTTTTACCCAAGTGGAAGGCATGCTCCGCATGAGCGTGTTGGTAATGAAGGATGTCCCGAAAATCGTCTGCTAGCTTCGCTTGTTCAGCCAATGCCTCTCGGTTTTTTGTCACCGCTAGCTCTCCGTTGCCTAAACCATCAGCTATGTCCGCCATGGTTACAAGATGGTTGCATAAGAACAGTCGGAAGCTTGGTTTGCCTGGGTGAAGTCTCAATGCTTCCTTTTGACGACTGATCGCCTCATCTAGGAGCGGGAACGCTTCAGCTAGTTTGCCTCCCATTAGGAGGAGCAGCCCCCAATCGTTCAACGTCGCTCCAAGATTTGATTGGTTCTCAGCATCCTCAGGCACTTCGGTGGTCACCACTCTATACAGTTCCACGGCTTGACTATAGTGTTTTTTTGCTTCCTCCGGTTGACGCCCGCCTCCAAATGGCCCCAACAGGATATTGCCAATATTATGGCGACTCGCAGCTAGACCTTTTCGGATCGAATTATCTCCCGGGAAATCATTATTTAGCTTTTCGTAGATCACCAAGGCCTTTTCTAACGAATCCTTGGCAACTCCAGGCTGGCTGCTATACATCTGCAAATAACCAAGGCGAATGTAATTGTCAGCAAGTTCCTCACGGTATTCGCGGGCATCGGGGAAATCGAGCGACAGTTTTTCCGTAATTGCGATGCTCTTTTCATGGGACTCCTTCGACTTGTCATTCTCCTCCAACGATTGATACATAGTTCCCACACGGCGATAAGCTTTGGCTGTCTCCAATTGTTCCACTGGGTCATTGCTTTGCTCCTCAGCGAACTCCTGATAGTACTGAAGCGATTTTTCCAAGAATTCACGCTGGAGTTTTTCCATGCGAGGTTGATTGGCCAACCATTTTTGTGCCACCTGCGTGTACATCTCGTCCACTGCATTGCGAGCACGTCGTCGTTGTTTCACCTCCGCCTCATAGGCCAATTCGGCGCGCTGTCGCTGCTCGAATTCAGATTTGGCTGAAAGCGTCGCTTGATGCTCCGCATTCAATGCCCATGCCATTCCGATGGATGTGCCAACAATCCCAAGCACCAAGATCGCTGCCAAACCCAAGCCGGCCGTTACAGGCCCCTTGTTTCGTCTCAAGAATTTGTGCAGCCGGGATCGCGCGCTCGGCGGGCAAGCCTCAACTGCCTCATCGTTCAAGTATCGCTGGACGTCAGCCGCAAGTCCAACTGCCGTTTCATAGCGGCGATTACGCTCTTTTTCGAGCGTCTTCATTACGATCCAGTCCAGTTCGCCTCGCACTAACTTTGTCAGTTGGTTCGGCTCCATTTGCCGATTTGCAGAGATCGAAGCTAACGCCTCGCCCGATTCACTGAGTCGAGTGCTTGGCTTAGGTGGCTCTACATCCTTGATCAAGCGGAGAATATCGGCGAACGCAACTTCTTTTATCTTCTCGGGACTCAATGGTGTACTACCGGTTAGCAGTTCATACAAAAGAACTCCGAGCGAGTAGATGTCGCTGCGAGTGTCGACTCCCAAGGCACTTATCTCCGCTTGCTCGGGGCTCATGTATTCCAGCGTCCCAACCACCGTGCCATATTGGGTGAATAGCGTACGATCCGTCAGCTTCTGCTCGATCGCTTTAGCCACACCGAAGTCGATCACCTTCGGGACTGGCTTGCCGTCATACAACGTGATCATCACGTTGGATGGCTTGATGTCGCGGTGAATGATCCCCTTCTGGTGGGCATGCTGAATTGCATGGCAGACTGGCACGAACAATTCGAGTCGTTGGCGCGGGGTGAGATGGTTTTCGTCGCAGTATTTAGTAATCGTCACTCCATGGACCAGCTCCATGACGAAGTAAGGACGACCATTTTGTGTTGCACCAGCGTCGAGAACACGGGCGATATTGACGTGATCCATCATCGAAAGCGCCTGCCGTTCGGCTTCGAACCGAGCAATGATCTGGTTGCTGTCCATGCCAGGCTTGACAACCTTAAGGGCGACCTTGCGACGAACTGGCTCGGTTTGTTCGGCCATGTAGACTACGCCCATGCCCCCTTCGCCGATTTGCTGCAGGATTTTGTACGGGCCGACTTGGGTGACTGGCTTGTCGGAGAACAGTAGTTCGACCGTGCGTCCGCCCTCGACAGCCCCCTTTTCAAGAAATGATTCTGCTCGTTGGTGCGAATCGAGCAAAATTTCCACTTGGCGGCGCAACGCCACGTTGTTGCCGCATGCCTTGGTAAGAAATGAATCCCAGGCTTCTGAGTTGTGCTTCTCTATAGCCTCGAGAAAAATGGATTTGGCTTTGTCTTGATCGATGTTCATGGCGGGACTCGTTGGAAAAGATCTTCTGTTAGACAGTGCGACATTCACTTGCATCTTGTCCCAAGCAAAATTAAAAGTTTCGACCTGTACGATTGAAATAGGTCGGGGACTTTCTAAGCCTGAGGGCCTGAGGCTGGGGTGTTCAAACTCCGTATTGACGCAAGAGTTTGATAAGTTGTTTTTGTTCCCCAAATAT
>JBEBHM010000386.1:0-8233 GCA_040080875.1 Pirellula sp. | reverse complement strand
GGTCGGAGCTGGATCCGCCCCGTTTGACATTGTAGCTGATAATCTAAGCCAAATTCTGCCAATCCGTCAATCAACTACTGACAGCGGCCCTGCAAGTTCTACGATTAAGGGTTCGGACACAATGTCTCGCTACCACTGGGAATCGACCGATGCCGAGAGCCACTTACGAAACCGTTCCCTACTTCGCCGGAGATACTTCCATCTTCAGGAAGCTTTTCCAATCCGCACTATCGGCCATTCAGCGCATCGCCTATATCGGAGACTCGCAAGAGACCAATCCAGGCGGAGCTGGAGGCGCTTTGATCCACCGGCTCAACTGTCTCGCGTTTCACATGTTCGGCCCTCCTTCCGAGACAGTGGTTTCGTGTGTAACCGGTGCAGTGGATCAGTTTGTAGTGCGTCCCATGAATTACAGCTTCACTGGATCTGCAAGCAATTACACAAACAATCAAATGGCAGGAAAAACACTTGCCGCTATGAGTGCTACCGACGAGGGTGGTTATGCGGTCCAGTTGCGGCCTCGCAGTAAAGCTACAGGAATCGCCGTCTCAGACGACAAAGAGCTCTTCTTTCCAATCACGAATGCGGCTCTTCGAGCGAAAATCTGGTTTGCAGGCAATAGTGCTGGCCCCAACAATGCCAGAGTTTACTATCAGCCTGTAGCCTCGGGCGGGCCAAATTACTATGCAGACATTGCTGCAACGCACATCACGGCAGGTCTCAAACTATCGTCGATCGGCGATAACAACTGGGCATCCTACGAAACACCCATTCTAGCCTACGATGCTGCGAAACCATTTCCCTCCATCACAATCCAAGGCTGGAATGGCAGCGCGATTGCAACGGGATTGGTGTGCGGTGGAGTTCGGTACAGGGATGCTAATCGCAATCAAGGCATGGTGTTCGACACGTTCAGTGTTGGAGGGTACACGGCACAGGATTTCTTGTCGCATCATTCGACTGCACATGCTCAATTCAATCAGTACGGTCCGTGGCATTGCATCTTTAGTTCATTCGGTACCAACGAGACGGGCTTGCCGACAACTGAGGATGCATTCAAAACCGTTGTCGAAAATTTGATTGCACTATGGCGAGGCCCCAACTGGCAGCAATCAGCTGTGCCAATCGTATTGGTTGCTGATCCGCCCCGATTGAGCGACGGTACCGATTCCATTGGGTATGCCACGTTCTTGCGGAATGCAGCAATCTTTGCTGAAATTGCCACTGAGACGACGAACGTTCTTGCAATCAATGGCACGCGACTCATGGCCGAGACAGGCTACCATCCAGCCACGCATGGCGATGGAGTTCACCCAAACGACACTTGGAACGGCATTCGAGCTGAATTGATTTGGCACCAGCTCATCAAGTCCTTTTTGCTTCCCTCCGCTCCGAGCACATGTCGAGTTCGTGTTGTGTCGACTCGTGGATCTGCGGTATATCAGTCACGATTGCACATCTCGACCAGTAGCGTGGGTACAGATAACGAACGCGCCATCATGAATGTTGCCTACGATGCACTGACCGATGTCAACGGTGAAGCCATGGTTGATCTTCCGTGGTCTAGCAGACCAGGAGCTGGCAAGTATCGCTTCCGATTTCTTGATCCCGTCACACGTGAGATACTGCACGATCGTACACGTACGGTTCCGGACGAAATCAATGCAGACTACTCGAATCTACCCGCATGAACCTCTTAGAATCCAGCGAGTCCTGTTTGGCACAACAAATGGAGGAGCACGTATCCAGTGAATGAACCTACTTCCGTGGGTCGCAAATGTGTGCTCTCCATGCGAGTTTCGCCAAAACTCAATTCGCCATCGCCGACCAAGACGGCGTGCTTCACGACGTTGATTCTCATGATTTCATTTTTCGAACAACCGACATGCGGTTCGGCACGGAAGTCAGCGCATGTTGTCGCTGGTTGAGCTGCCTTTAGCAACCTGCCTCAATTTCAAGTAGAATATTAGGGAACTGGGAGAAGCACGAATAATGGGGACGGGCCAAGAGTCGGACTTGCTGGGGGAAATGCTGATTGAGCTGGGGCAAGAGATCATTGAGCATCTAACCAACGACCTGAGCATTGACTGGTTTGTGGACGCCAACGTGTTACAGTCGGGTTGGGTAGAACGAAAATTTAAAACACTTGAGAACGTCGTAACAACAGAAGAGATTTGTTGTGAGCTGAAGAAGCGACCTGAAGAAGCAAAGAGCGGCCTTCGAGTCGTTTCGCAACTTGCAGACTCCAGCCGAATAGCGTCGGCCACGTGGTTTTCCGAGTCACTCGAATCTTTCAAGTTGCTTATGGAGGCTGCTACCCAATTGGCACCATCCATCCGAGTGCGAACAATGCAGATTATGCAATCCGAATCCGTATCGCAGGCGATCGCAGAGGAAAAGGCAATTAATCAGCTTGCCCACGAAGGTGACTTCTTTGCATGCAAGATTACGAGCTTCTTACAAGAGAAAGAGTTTGCCGACGAGCACGTTAGACGTGCCATGACTACAAGACGAAGCTGGTTCAAACACCCGGCGAAACGAAGAAAGAAGATTAGTGAAAACGATTATTTGCAGTCGGACGAGCGGCTAGCTGGGTTTGCTGCTTCAAATCTCTTTCTGCGAAAACGACGAACATCCATTCTTTCAACTGACACAGACTTTGCTGCAATATTAAAACAGTTTACCGATAACGTGCTTTGGGTCGCGTCGGTAATCGATTGTAGTATTACGCATGGGAAGGCTACCCTTGATGACGTTTTTCAACTCTGGGAGGATCGCTGCAAAGATCTGGATAATCATCGAATGATCTGCGGTATGCAACTCGTTATGAAAGTTTTGGAATCGGAAAGTATTGTTAATCATGATTTGTACGGTCCCGCAAACAACGAATTGCTTGTCTGTAACCCCTCGAATGGCCAAATATCTAGATTCTCCTTCTCCGAAAAAATCGTCGAATTTGTCGAAGGCTTTAAGCTCATTTCATCACGGCACTCATTACAAATGAAAGGCGTCTGGTTACCTAATCGGCCGATTTGGCATCTACCCAGCCGCCCTGGTGTCCAATCTTCTTGATCAAACCGGCTCTTTCTGACCGCCGGACATGGTGCGCCGCACGCGATAGGTCCTTGGTGCCAATATGGATAGCAAAATCGATTAAATGAAGCGGCCTATTCGCCTGCCTTACAAGTTCCCCTAGTTCTCGCCAAACACGCCTTGCGCCAATGGCTTCATCGGGAATCGGGATCGCCGGGATTCCCAATGCTTCATGAAATAGAATCTCTCCGCCGTAGGCACGAAATTCGATCTCGCCCGTGCTAGTGGTCTCAACGGAAATTGAAATTGAACGTAGGGTCTGATGAATGGCAAGCTTCAATTTCGCCCGGTCCGCCAAGTCTAGATTCTTCGATACGTCTGCCAAGCGACTTAATACGCGTATCGCTTCAGGTAAAGGTTCCAGATCGCGTCCATTCCTCTCCAGTGATTCGGCGAGAACCATTTCTTCACCTCGCCATTGATCCAATAGTTTTGAAATCGCAATGAAGTTAACTTTGTCCGCCAATGCTAAGTTCTCCGTGCCTCGCTCAATCTTGGACCGTAACAAAGCGAGTCGCTTCTCGTCACGCGAGGAATTCCCTTCATCACGTTTCATTGCACGTAGGATCGATTCCCGGATTTTTTTCTCCGCTTCGCGTCCAAGAAGTTTTTCCTGGATTGTCTTGATGACAAATCGATCGAGTTTTTCCACATGAATGGTTGGTCGAGGGCAACCAGCTACATATCCATGCACGGTAGGCGCGGGGTTGCATTGATAGAACCGTTCCTCCTGCTTTGTGCCGGCTTTACGAACGCCGTGCATTCGTTGGCCACAGTGGGCACATCGTATCAGGCCGCTGAGCAGGTATCGGCTCGCCGGTCGATAGCTCCGTTTCTTTTTGCGATCGTTTAGAATCTCCTGCACTCGAGCGAATATTTTCGATGAAACAATGGCTTCGTGTGCATCATCAATCTCAAGTATCCCATCCTCGGCTACACGCGAGAATTTTCCGCGAGCATAGTGTCCAACTCGAAGTGTTCCAGCGTAGGCAGGATTGCGTAGTAGCGTGCTGATTGTCGAGGTGGTAAACCTACCTCTCATAACAGTCCTTAGATTTCGACGATTGAACTCTAAGACAATTTGATGAACACTTGTGCCCAACGTAATTTGCTTGAATGCCCATCGGACAGCCTCGACTGAAGCTTCATCTTCGGAAGGTACGAGCTTACTCCGCCAAGTAACGTGCTTGCGGAATCGTTCCTGGTAATGGACGCGACGAACCAACTTACCTTTCTCATCGTACAGTTCACGATCGTAGGCAAACACGCGTCCACCGATACGTTGTCCCTGCTGAACCTTGAGCCGCTGACCACTAGCGACTCGATGCGCCAGTTTTATGGACTCGTCTCTGGCTCCGTATTGGTCAACAATTGCGGTGATGACACCTCCAAGATTGTCAAATTTCAATTCACCGCGTTGGCAAGTAACGATTGCGACCCCTGCGTCTCGAAACCGACGCCAATGCTGCATGCAGTCAAATATGTCTTCTCGCGACATTCGACTTTGTTCCGAAAGCAGGACAGCGCAGAATGTACCGGTCTTTGCATCCACAAGCAGCTTTTGAAATTCCTTCCGCTTGCTCGATTCGGTACCTGTCTGACCATGGTCCTCGTACCATCGAATGATTTTGTAATCACTACGTTCGGCCATCGTTTCAATGTCACGGCGCTGCCGCTCGGGACTATCTTGTTGTTGGTCGGTACTCATGCGGATGTAGCCAACCGCGGGCTTCACTTTAATATTCATAGATTCAATTCCGTTCAAACGTTGTTAGAGACCCATGGTAGACATGACGGCATATTTGCCACCGCGTGGAGCACGTTTGTAAGCACCTTGCCAGTTCTCAATCTGTCGTAGCAGCTCGCATTTGGCTTCGATCTCTTCGGGTGTTGGGCAGTATTCGAGAACTCCGTTTCTAGCTCGTTGCCATGAACCGTGATCGATCCATTTACCTTCTGCTTGCCATTGCTGAACTAGCGGCGCCAGTTCTGTTTGTTCGTACATACTTTCTTTCCGCATTGAGTTTCCCATTTCAGGCAGACCATTTGCCTTTCGTGTGACACAGGAGCCATTGATTCGCTAAGATGGCAAGATGCGACCGGTGAATTTGGTTCCAAAATCGGGCATCTAGACGTAAACAAAATGGTCAAGGATCGACCAAACACCCGAACCAAATTGAGGTTGGATGCCTCTTTGATCAAAATTCGCAAACATGACTGGGAAAGTTGGTCTATGGTTTACTTGATCGATCAAAAACGCATAACGGCGATGCACAAAAACGAGCTTCGTCTCGCAAGCAATTTTCGAAAGGCAATTTACGATAGTGATATTGCCTTTCAATCGAACCGTAGAGTCGATGACGCGTTTCCGGGCATTTGTAAAGCAGTGGATGTTGGATCACGCCTCTATGCGACACTCCAAGTTCAGGCAGGTACATCGGACGTCAATTTAAGCGGAAGCAACAAGCATCGCTTCATCAGCTTTTTTCATGCCGAAATTCCTGATAGTGATGAAAATGGCATCAGCGTTGTGCTAATGGACTCGCGCACATCAAAAATGGAACACTACAGCATGGGAAAAATTGCGTATGCAATTAGATGCATGATTCACGAGAACGAAAACTTGAACGTCGCTGAGAAACCTGACTATCACATCCTTCTTGACTGGTCGATGAGAGGCGACAACTTGTTTGGTCACCTCAAAGATAATCGATTGGTACTAAACGCACGATTGATTTGGATGCGAATCCGGGAGATGTTAGTCAAGTTTCTACTCGTGTTGGAGATGCCCTTCGAACAGAAGGCTGGAGAAACATATTTCGACGTATTTCGTTACGAAACAATCGGATCGCTCGATAACACTCCAGATCGATTCGAGAGCTTGGTTATGCGGATTTCATCGCCGAGAACATCCCCCTAGCAACCTTTTTGAATCGTGCGTCTTTGCCCCTGCCATTGATCTCTCGAAGTATCGATGCGTAAAGCGTTGCTTCTGGCGTTGCGCCACCTGGCGTACTCCACAAGCCTTCAACCTGCATCGCTTCCACAATCGCTTTGCAATTCATCGGTTGCTTCGCCTTGGTCAAGACGGCAACCGCAGCCTCGATCTGGCTTAGCTTCTTGGTCGCCGGCTTCGATTTCTTGGCGGCCGGCTTCGCGACCGTTGCATTCTTCTTGGTCGCTTTGGTTGATGTGGCCTTGGTACCCTTTGCTTTCGTCTTCTTGGCCACGGTCTTTACAATCGTCTTAGTCGTCATCGTTTTGTCTCCGTAATTTGTAATGGTTTGGCTGCCATCGTCAGGCCCGGCGAACCACCGCCGAGCGACGCCCGAAGGCGTTTCGGCGTTAGTAGGCGATCTCCCAAGCACGCTTGGTGCCGTAGCCTAGTTGTTGGCCCTCTACGATGTAGAGCACCGCATCGTCGTCTACATCGCCATCGTCTTCCGGGTCGTCTTCGTCGGCCACCTCGTTGATCTCCTCGCCCGAGCACACGCCGGTGATCGAATTCTCGAATGGCCAATTCTGTTGCGTCATCAGGCGTACCTCAGCATCGCCACCAATCAGGTCACGGTATTCTTCCAGGCGTTCGATCAATTCGTTGATAGTCATGTTCGTGGTCTCCGTTTTGGTTTGGGGTTCTATTTCTCGGTTCCGGTCATGAAAGCGATCACCGCCGAAAGACGGTTGTTGATCTCGTTAAGGTCACCAACGTGGCCCCAATGAATCGGGTGTTCGTCGTTGCCCGGTGCGGGTAGGTCAAAAAGCAATTCGCCAATTCGGGTTACTAGGTCTTGGGCGACTAGGTGGGCGTTTTCGTAGGCGGCCTCGGCGTTCAGTTTTGGTTTGGCGTTCTTCATCGTTTGGTCTCCGTGTGTTTGGGGGTTTGAATTCGTTTTGCGACGACACACATGGAGCCATGGAATCTGGAACAGCTCAAGCGCGGTCTGGCCACAATTCGGCTGGAATTTTCATGATTTCCGCCCAATGGGCAGCATTAGCGAAGAATCGCGGGATGGTGTTCAAACCGTGTAGGGATTGTTAGGCTACTGATCTGGCGAATTCGCGCGCAAAGCTCAGAGGCCAAGACCATGACCAAATTGTCGGAATACCTGCACACCGCAGAGGCGGCCGAGTACCTCGGCGTCCACCACAACACGATTCGCAAGTGGGCGGCCCGAGGTGACATTCCAATGCATCGCAATCCAGTCAACGGCTATCGGTTGTTCAAGAAATCCGATCTGGATAAGTTCCTAAACAAAACGGCCAAGCCGGTCGCGCTGCCAACAAGAACCAAAGCTCGCTAAGTTCAGGTGCTTCGTTGTAGCCCGGAAAGTCACGCCATGGACAAGAAGAAACTGACCGAAGCGGACATACGCACTAAGTTCGTGACACCCGCATTGGTTGGGCCGAATAATGACAAATGGAATGTCATGTCCCAAATTCGCGAGGAGGTGTATTTCACAAGAGGTCGAGTGATTGTACGTGGCAAGACGGTCAAACGCGGCGAAGCTAAGAAAGCCGACTATATTCTCTCGTACAAGCCGAACCTCCCACTCGCCGTCCTGGAAACAAAAGACAACAACCACTCGGTCGGGGCCGGCATGCAACAAGCCTTGGAATATGCCGAGATTCTCGACGTCCCCTTCGCATACAGCTCCAATGGTGATGCGTTCCTCGAGCACGATCGCACAGCGACCTCATCAGGGATCGTTACTCGTGAAATCCCACTCGATCAGTTCCCCTCACCCGATGAACTCTGGTTACGGTATTGTGCCGCAAAGGGACTGACCCCCTACCAACAAAAAGTAACCACGCAGGATTACTACTACGACGGCTCCCAAAAGTCACCTCGATACTACCAACTCATCGCCATCAATCGCACGGTGGATGCAATTGCACGCGGCGAGAACCGTATTCTCCTCGTCATGGCCACTGGGACTGGCAAGACCTACACCGCTTTCCAAATCATCTGGAGGTTGTGGAAGTCAGGAACTAAGAAACGAATTCTTTTCCTTGTCGATCGAAATATCCTCGCTGACCAAACCAAAACCAACGACTTCAAGCCCTTCGGTCAAGCCATGACGAAGATCACAAATCGGACTGTCGATAAGGCCTTCGAGATCTATTTGTGTCTTTACCA
>JBEBHM010001128.1:0-2150 GCA_040080875.1 Pirellula sp. | reverse complement strand
GTCCACACTAGGCACCGGAGTTGTTCGGGGACTTGGTGTGACGGGTGGAATAACGACGGTTGGTGGGTTCGCGTCTACCAAAATCGAGCCGCTTACGAACGAGAAGGTGAATGGCGGTACGTTGCTGTAGCCATTAACCAACAGGGGTATCTCTCCGCTGGGTGTTCCCGATTTGACAGTAAAGGCAACCTGTGCAAATTGTCCTTGAGTGGAGGTGGAGGGGGTCGCGCGATACGCGGAAATTCGAATATTTCCGGTGGCATCGTCCGCAAACGAATCGAGTGTCCAGCCAGTTTCAGTCACAAACATGCCTGCTAACGCCACGTTGCCGCTATTGAGCCCATCGACAACGTCGAGTAAGTTGGTGTTGTAACCGACGAAGGTGTCCACGCCCCAGAGTCCGATTGCACTATCCGTGATACGAATCGGAACTTGAACGGTCTGCCCTGCTCTCGCCAATACCTGACTATCCGCTGCGATCGTTGGATCAACACCGGATGGAACAGCAATGCTGCCTGCTGGCAAGTTCGGAATCTCAGGCTGCAAGGCATTGGAGAGCCCCTTGCGAGCGATCCAGGAGGAGTCGAGGCCATCGAGTGAACCGTTTTGGTTGACGTCGGCGACGATCGAGGGATCGGTCCATGAATAGGCATCGAAGCCAGTGTAGGCGGCTACGCGAACTCCAGCGGTCCAGCCAGCGTCTTGTGCAGTGTACTGCCCGTCTGCATTCGTATCCCCGACGAAGATGGCTTTATGAAGGCCAGCATCACCGATGGATGGTACTGGCGAAGCTCTTCCCGTATCGGTGTAAACCGCCAAGGCTTCGATCCGGACTAAGTCCGAAGCACCGTAGGCAGCGTTGGCAGGAATACCAGCCAGAAGCCTTGTAATGATCTGAGGTCCAGCAGCCAGTGGCGTAGTTCCTGAAAGGGTCAATCGCATGCGTCCGGACGAAACCAAGTTGACAGTCGTGCTCCAACCACCTGGCAAGACCGCGAAAAACGTACTGGTAAAATGGATCAGCGCCGGGTTGTAGACGACATCGAAATCAACAGCCAAAACGCCGGCTCCATCGCTGATGGTTACGGGAACACCTGGATTGCCATTGTCGTACGACAAATTAACGCTTTGTCCCGCAGTGCTTGTGGCTCCGCGAGCGAAGTCAGGAATCGAGACGACACGGGCCGTATTGGCGGTAACACCAAACGTGGTTAAGTAATTTCCACCTGGCAATCCATCATTATCACCGTCAAGGAGTACACCGTTGGCCAATCGCAAACCGTCAGGTCGGCTAAACACGGTCACCGAATAGTTATCTGGAACAAGTGGGCCGCCAGTCTTGAGAAAGGTCAATACCCGAGTGGCCGAATTCCATAGGAGCGAGCCATGAACGGCACCCGTGTTCGCGCCAATCACAGTCACATCCGCGGCATCAACTGGCGCGTCGGTGCCATCGTAGAGATTCAATACGCTCACGTCTATGATGTCGCCAAACTGAATTGCGATTGCGCTATTTTCAAGTGCCATTCCGGTGACGTGAAAGGACGGAGCCAGAACGGTGACAACAAAAGTATCTTCGACGAATGCTCCGACCGGGTCGGTGCCTCGAATGGTGATCGTGGCAGTTCCGGTGCGGCTCGTGTCCAACGTGAGATTGAGTTTTCCAGCTGCGATCGCAGTTGTTACGAGCGATGCGTCCGAATTCGCGACAACCGAAAACGTTAGCTCCGAGCTCGGTCCGTCAGAATCGGCAAACACTCGAGTCAAATCGGCGTAGCTATCGGTGAATGAAAAGCCTTGCAGCACGAGCCTGTCGGGGATCGGATTCACGACGGTTGGAACTGAGTTGGGCTGGCACAAGGTACGGTCCTTGTGCAGTAAAAACGTTTTCGAGAACGAAAGTTTTCTTGACTGCATCCACGGGAAACGAGACAAATCCCTGACCAAAATGTGCTCGGACAGTCCAAACGTCTTTGCCAGGGTCGATGAACGACAGTTTCCGCGTGAAGTTTTTGCCCACCGTAATCATCGCATTGCTCTGCGGATCTACCGTTGGTGCAACGTTTGCGACCGCAACATGTAAAGACTGTTGGGAAGTAGAAACGCCATCCGAAACAAGGAATTGGACATCGTAACCGCCCACCATATCG
>JBEBHM010000385.1:0-8236 GCA_040080875.1 Pirellula sp. | reverse complement strand
AGGTAGGTCCCGGCGAGCACGAAGAACGACGAAACCATCCATCGCGAGGGTTTTCCCAACAATCGAGTTGGTTGAATCGATGTCACCGGAACGCTTCTAGATTCGCCAAAAACTCGCCAAAATAGTCCGCCACAGAACTGGATGAACGAATAGTCGGCGAGAAAAGCTGCAACAAATACGATGAGTCCCAGGACGGTATGTGGAGTCCCGTGGGATAGGTCAATCCGGAACCAATCAAGTCCCAAGGCGATCGATACCAATCGAAGAATATTGCTGCAGGACGTCCACATGGGGACGAGCAGAATGGACAAAAACCCAACGATGAAAGGCAAGCGAAACCAAACAATCATCCCAAGGCAAATCGTCATCAGCGCATAGAGACTATCCACACCGCTGCAGGCTTCGTCCACAAACAGCCTCTTGCTTGCAAGTTCGATGACATTTCCGCCTCGCAAGTGCACTACCCCGAAACAGTCAAGAACCACACCGGCAGCAAAACTCGATTGCGATTGCAACAGGGAAATCAGTTTTTGGTCATACGCCAACGGCAGAGGAAGCGTGATCCAGAGCAGCGTGCTCATAGCGAGAACGGTTGTCCAAGAGGTCTCGCCCAGCCGCAATAACCCCCACGAACAAACAAGCAGGATCCCCGTCATGTATCCAATCCATGGCGACCACAACGTTATGGTAAGCAACGTGAGCAGGCAACAAGCCGCTAGTATCAGATAAGCCAGATTTCTTCGAGTCGTCCCCTTGCAATCTTGCAAGCTAGCACGGGTATAAACGAAGTAAGCGAATGCTCCCCATGCGATTGGAAAAAACTGAAAATGAGGGCGGGCCCACAAGTTCTGACATTGCAGAAAAATCATGGGTGACAGCCCTAGGAGGGCGGTCAAATACATGGTATCGATGCCAGAGACGGCCTTCGGCAGTCTAATCAATGTATTGCAGCCTCATGAGTCGTTGCACTAACAAAAACTAGTACTTACCGGCTGCGGAATCGCGCCGGCCAACAATTTCGCCACTTTGAGACTTCGCTACAAACTCTTTCCACAACGTCTCCGGGCTAAGCTCCCCTTTGGCAATGCTCCATTCAAACTCCTGAACTTTGAAGTCCACGAGCAACCGGAACCACAGGGCTTGAAAAAGCGTAAACACCAGTCCATGAAAACCTTGCAAAAATGCGCCCGTCGGAATGTATCGGTATAACCAATAGACGAATGGTCGAAAGAACAAGGGCATGTGCAGCCAAGCATTCTTTAACCACACACGTCTCTCATCGCTCGTCCCAAAAAGTTTGGGGGGGACATTCCACCGGATCAATCCGTGCTTCCTGAGTATCTCTTCAGCAGCCATGCGTTTTGCAAATCGCTGATGTTTGTCGATCCAAAAATCGATATCTTTCTCTTTGACATTGTCCTCGATGATCGCCCCTTTCAAATAGCCAACCTTTCCCTCGATCTTGATTCCGTAGTCCACCAATTCACTGTTATCGATCGCGGAATGTGTTCGTCTGACAAGCCGGGCCCACCATTTTTTCATCCCTAGTACGGGGCGATCGCGGAAGATTTCTTTATGGATACAGTAGTAGCCGTTCACGGATTTGTCGTCGTTGGCAATCGACTTGGAAATCAGTTCCTTTAGTTTTTCTGTTACGACATTGTCTGCGTCTAAAAACAACACCCATTCGTACTTGAAGGGCAATGATTCGAACGCCCACTTTAGCTGACTCGCGTGGTCCACATACGTGTGATTTACAATCAAGTCGGTATACTTACTCGCCAACTCCTTAGTTCTGTCGGTGCTATCGCTGTCCACTACGTGAATATCGTCGGACCAACCCACCACGGATTCCAAGCATCTCTCGATGTTGGCTTCCTCATTGCCGGTCAGAACGAATACACTTACTGCGTTTGATGTCATTGACGAGACTTGCCTAAACTAGTTGCTTAGAACTTGGCGGACTGTTTCACTGTTTTGACGGACCCATTCGTAAAGCAATCGGATGCCTTGCTTCGGACAAACCTTGGGAGCCCAATTGAGTTCCTGCCTAGCTTTGCTTGCGTTCGCGACATAAACTGGTTGGTCACCTGGTCGCGTTTGACTGAAGAGGAGCTCTCGATCGGTGGGATGCAGTTCATCTAGAATATCCACTAGTTCCAATAGCGAAAGTGAATTTTCAGCGCCTCCACCCATGTTGTAGACACTACCAGCCTTGTTGAGAGTCCAAGCGGAATGGTAGGCATCAACCAAATCGTCTACCCACAGAATGTCTCGAACTTGTTTTCCGGATCCGTAGATGGTTACGGGGCGATCCAAGACTCGTGCAATCGTAAACCAGGCAATCCATCCTTGATCCTCGACGCCAAACTGATGTGTTCCATAGATGCAACTCTGGCGGAATACGGCCGTTCGCAATCCATAAATGCGAGAATAGTCGTGTACATATTGATCCGCAGCCCCTTTCGAGCATGCATACGGAGAATGGAAATCCAGGCACCTTTCCTCAGTTAGTCCTTCGGGAAAATCTCGGTACCGAAATCGAGTCGCTTCCTCGATGACAGCGACGTCCTCCATTCCGCCATATACCTTATTTGTAGAGGCGTAGATGACGAACGTCTCTGGGCAATGTCTTCGGCATGCTTCCAATATGTTGAACGTTCCAATCGTGTTGATCTCGAAGTCCAATCGCGGATCTGCCACCGAAGTGGTAACAGCAACTTGTGCAGCCTGATGAACGACCAGATCCGGACAAACCCTCTGGGCGATGCTATCCACGTCTTGTCCCATGCGAACGTCGAGATGATGAAAGTGCATCTTGCCATTCTCCGTACTCGCAACATTCGAGAGTGTCTGGAGATTGGCACGAGCGCCGTTTCTGGACAAGTTGTCTGCAACGTGCACTTCGTCGCCAGAGCGTAGATAGCGCAATACTACGTTGGATCCAATGAAGCCTGCACCGCCAAATACAAGAATTTTTTTCATTGTGGACTTACTAGTTTTTGGTGTTCTGAAGTTTTTGGACCAGCGGGTCTTCGTTCGGTAAAAAGAGGGTATTCAATGTCGGCAGTTCGATGGGACAAGGAGTCTGGCCCGAATTTTCCGCATCAAACAACTGATAGCCAGCCCGACAAATCAACTCTTTCATCGCGACCGCGTTTTTGGGATCAATTTCACAAAGAATGCGTGGTCGAACTTCGCCAATCATCCGATGGGCTCCCTGCATCGCCATCAATTCGGCTCCCTCGATATCCATCTTGATAACGCGAGGGGCAGGAGCTATTCCAATCAGAGAATCACGGCCAACGGTGAAAACGCGGTATGTTTCACGGACTCCTCCGGCTGGTTTTGCCCCGCCCGCTTCGACGAGAAAGTTTGCCTGTCGCCCTCTGGCTGCGATCGCGAACTCAGCGAATCCAAACTTCTCGGACACCGCTGCGTTGATGACATCGATTGGGGCGTATTCGCCTCGTAGAGATTTCGTCGTCCTCAGCATCAGGCTGACCAACCAAGTGTCCGCTTCGAACGCAAGCACTCGCCCGTTTTGTCGCGCAACGCTTGCAGCCGCTACAGAAAACACACCTGCATTTGCACCGATATCCCACACAACGTCGCCAGGAACTATTAGCAATTTCGCCATGTCAAAGAGAAATTTCTCTTGTAGGTGAATATTGGGCTTCCAGTAGAGCAGTCTTGCTCCGGGGGAGACAAAGATCGTCCCTCCACCAAACTCGCTTGGGAGACGCCGGCGTAAAACGACATTGCGACTCAGTACTTCGACCAGTCGTCTAATCACTCTGTTCCTCCGATCGAAAACTATCTCGCATTTTGATAAATCGGGCCGGATTTCCTGCCACGATTTCACTTGGACCGATGTCTTTCACGACGACTGCCCGTGCACCTGCAATGGCACCGTTGCAAATTACCACTCCAGGGCCGACAAAAGCGTCGGCACAGATCCAGACATCGTTTTCAATTCGAATCGGTAGCTTGAGCAAAGGCATGGATGGTTCTCGATAGTCGTGTGTTCCGGCGCAGACATGCGCTCTTTGCGATATCGTTACGCGATCACCAATCGTTACCAGCCCAAGATTGTAAATAAGGACGTCCTCGCCGAACGAGGAGTAGTCACCCACCTGCAGATTCCACGGAAAATAGATGTGTGTGCTCGCGTAGGTTCTCACGCGTTTGCCAACGCGAGCCCCGAACAGTCTCAGCAATCCGCGGCGCATCCCAAAGCACGGTCTCGGGGTCCATCGAAATATCCAAAGCCCGATTGCCCAAAACACCCGCTGCACAAGCTCCCGTATCGAATATTTCGTCGCTTGGATATTGGACTCTACGTCCTTGTTGTGTCGCGAATTCGTTTCGCGTACGGGAGTCGCCAATTTTACCCCTTCCACAGGAACGAATACTCGCAAAAGCTGTCAGAGATATCAAACAATCGGTACCCGTATTTTTCCAGTGTTTGGATCGATTGCTCGGTGGTTTCTCTTCCGTATTGTGGAAAGAAATGATGAAACTCGATCAACAGTTGGGTTGGACGCAGCCCGTCTCGGATAATGTCGGCGACGACATCGTACTCAAATCCCTCAATGTCCATTTTCAACAAGTCGATTTTTGCGTGCCCTAGCATCTCCATACATGACTTGAGACGCTTACAAGGGACATCCAATTTAGTGGAATTCCCAAGATCCACCGAAGTATGTGAAACGAAGTTCGGATCGAGCGGCTCGTAAAAGGTCAGTGTGCCATCCGTATTCGAAAGTCCAATTGGGAAAAAACGGAATCTTGGTTCATCCACATGATCCTTTAGCCATTGTCCAACACGCGGTGTTGGATCGAAACCAATAACTGGGCAACCGTATTTTTTAATAAGAGACAGATCGAACGAGACATCCTCGCCGATTCCAAACGAATAAACAATGCTTTCGATGGAGAGAGAATCGGCCACGATATTCCACCCACCATATTCCGTACCGTGCCGTTCCACGTTCAATCGTATGGATTTCTTTACCTTGGGCGGGTTCTTGAAATAGTATCGATATAGCCGTTTCATTCGCTGCACGAGCGAGCGAGACGGCGCCCCGGCTGACGTTTCCCTAGCCACGGTATTCTCGCACAGATAGGGGCTTGTCGGAACGGCCAAGCAGCCACTGGTAAACCGATGCCATTTGCTGACCTGCACTGCGCCAATTAAAAACACGGTCTACCAATTCTTTGCCACGATTCCCCATCAGGTCTCGTTGTTCTTCCGTCATCGCTGCCCATGTCGTGAGCGCAGCGAACACTGCCTGATCAGGCGGTATAGATGACGCGATCCTCAGCGCAGCATGGGCGTCGAATCCTTCCGGTATGTTGCAGCCGTCAGTCATCATGACTGCCTTTCTATTTCCCCACGCCTCGAGCACCGCGATCGGTAATCCCTCGCTTGCCGATGGCAATATGAATCCTTTGCAATTTGCCAGTGCCGCAGATTTCCGATTCCCAAACGTCGCACCTGCGAACACGAGGCTCGTTTCATCCGTCCAGGACTCTAACTTTTCCGCGAAGGGGATTCCCAAGTTCCTGGCTTCTTCGATCAGTTTCTGGCGATAGTTGTTTTCGTCCCAGCCTGCGATGACCAAGGTTAGCCCCTTCATGGGTTCTCGCATCGCTGCCGTAAACTTGGCCCAACCCTTGATTAAGCTCTCAACCCCTTTTTTAGGGTGCAACCGGCTCAGAAATAGAATATATGGACGTCCGTTCGGCGAGTAATACTCATCTCGTGCACTGGGATCAAACTCGTCCGTCTCGACTCCGTTGGGGACGACACAAACCGGGGCTTTACAGCCAAAGCCTCTCAACGTGTCTACTTCCCGCTCGCTCACTGCGTGTAGACAGGAAACATTGCGAACAAGCTGCCGTCGCTGAAACAAGTGCAACGCAATCCGTTTCGCAATCCCTTGGTTCTTGACGGCCCAGGGTTCCAACATACCTTGAGTCGAGAGTATCAAGGGAATTTTCGCCAACTGCTGGGCCCGATTGGCCGCGTACGCCGGATACTGCCAGACAATGTACTGGTGAATCAAGTCAGGTTGAAATGTCGCAATCGATTTCAACATCCCAGGTGCATACGCAATTTTCTTTGAACCAAAAATAGGAAAGACTTTTGGCGTTAGCGGCAACCACTCGTGGATATCTTGTTTGGTTCGTTCATCTTGGATCGCAAATGGCACTAGCTCCAGGTCAGCTTGTTGATTAATCGACCGCGACATTTTGAGGACACAGTCAAACATTCCGGCCGCGCACCGCGATACCGAACCGGTGACGATCGCAACTCTTGAACGTGTCGTCGAACTCCTAGTTTGATTCAAAATACAGTTTATGGGTGCAAATGTTTCAGGATCAGCTGTATGGCGCTAGCCACGGTTTGCACAAAGGAAACCGGACGCTAGTGCGCTAATTACGTACGCGGTGCCAGATTGCTGGATGCTTGACTGAAGAACGTGGTCGACTCAACGGCCGGCGCCATCGAACTTACTTCGTAGGGTGCGTTTCGATACATGGTCGCAAGTACTAGCCCGAACGAAAACATATTGGAAGCGCCCAACAGCGACCCCTCTTTGAATGAGATCGCTATTTCGAACGAAAGGGCCGCAAGTATTGTGATGGCGTTGAGCTTCAGGCTTTGATCGATGTTCTTTGCTCCCAACAGAGCGAATCCCTGCTTGAAGAACAAGTACACAATCGTAACCAACATCACAATTCCGATGATACCTTCCTCGCACAGCGTTTCCGCCATCGTCACGTGCGGGTACGTCGCAAACAGTGAAAAGGATGTCGAATTCCCAAGGCCAACCATCCAGTGGACTGGCCCTGCGGTCACGTATTCTTGAAACAATCGGTCGACCATTTTCACTCGTTCGTTCATCGCATCACTTAATCGATCCGACGAGTATCGATCACCCCATCCGGCCTCCTTGGTGACACTTTCCAAGAAAAAGCTGCCAGCCCAAAGGAACATCGAGATGACTACCAAGGCTGGTATTGGGTTGACCCGCAATATCTTGCGCGCTAAAACAGGTGACCATAAAAACCCCGTCAGAAAAAAGCCGATCACCTGTCCGCGTGAGCCAGTCCGTATCGCAATAAATACGGCCAACGCAACAACGCTAAGACACGAAAGTCGCAACCAGATCGGCCAAGATTTGCGATAAACAGAAAAAAGCGCCGCGAGCCCAACGATATTGGCAAAGGACGCCATTGCAAGCGGGTTCCCCTCGAGCGTACGTCCGTTGATTCGGTCCAACACGACTCCACGTGCACCGAATCCAGCCCAATAGTTTCCAAGCAATACAAGACTACCCAAAATGATCAGTCCAAGAATTGCATACTCCAGATCCTTGTTTCGAGTCAAACACGCCGGGGCAATCAAACAAACCAACCATTGAGGACCCTCACGGGAAACACGCTGTAAGCCAACTTCGTAGTCGGCGCTCCACAAGATTGAAAAGAAAGTGAATCCAAGAAAGACAAGGGTCCAAATATAGACCTGCGGCAGTCGCCGGCGAGCCTCGTCCTTGACCATGTATGCAATTACATAAATCAAGCCGACGGCTAGAGCTGTGATGACGTTCCAAAGCCAGGACTGCACAAGAAAAGTACTACTGTACGATTGCAGAACTTGCTCAAACGCAAAGGTCACCCACGTGATTGGTAGTGCAAACGCTGGGAATCGTAGAGCCAGAATCAACATTGCGACCCAAACGGCCACCATCGTTGGAACGATTATTGTGATCACGCGTACACTCCCATTGGATTGCTGTGGTGGCTATTCATTGGATTTGCTAACTAACTGCATTGTTGTTTCTTTGTACATCATTCCCACAATCCTCGAGTGTCAAGCACGACGCGACCGTCAAAAATTCGCCGTGGGATGGAACGAAATTGGCGATGATCCACCAGAACCAAGGCTATGTCGCATTCCTCAATCGCTTGGGTGGCAGGCAACCACTCCACTCTGCCGTCCAGACACTTAGGCAGGGACTTGATGTTCGGTTCGACGACCAAGATGCGTCCTACCTTGGAATCAACCAAGTCCAAGACAATTTCTATCGCTGGGCTTTCGCGAACGTCATCGACATCGGCTTTGAACGCCAATCCTAAGCATGCAATGATTGGTTCCTTGAATCGAGACGCCTTGCGCCTAACCAGTTCTACAACATGATGCGGTTTACTATTGTTGACTTCCCTC
>JBEBHM010001127.1:0-2152 GCA_040080875.1 Pirellula sp. | reverse complement strand
CCATTCTTTTTTGCGAAATCTTTGCCCGTACGGCATACGTAACGTCTTGGCATGAGCGCGCTGAGACTCTACATTTTCAGGTTCTTTCGACAATAAATGTTCGCAAAGGCTTAACGTTTGTTTGTACTCCAATAACACGTCATCGTCGCGTCCCAATCAGCGATTCCCGGCGAGCGCTAAAGTTCAACGATTTACAACGCGCGTGAATGCTATCGTGGCGCGATGATTTTTTGAAATCCCTGCTTTTTGATCCCACCGTTTTGTTGAGTTTACCCTATGTTG
This sequence comes from Pirellula sp., assembly GCA_040080875.1. GTDB lineage: Bacteria > Planctomycetota > Planctomycetia > Pirellulales > Pirellulaceae > JBKCUI01. The sequence continues at coordinate 1,870 of JBEBHM010001127.1, read as the reverse complement.
GTTCCTGCCACAGGAGACCAATCATGACCAAGTCCAGTTCGGTTGAAGCGCGTCAGTATCTTTCCATCGACTCATTGATCCAAGGGCTGCGTGAACGTTTCGAAGCAATTCCTGATCCGCGTCGTGCCGCAAGCACTGACCACACTCTGGCTGATTGCTTAATGGCAGCATTCGCCATGTTTTCCCTCAAAGATCCCTCTCTTCTCGCGTTTGATCAGCGTCGTCAAGACCAGAGCCTAATGAATCTCTACCGAATCAAGTCCATCCCCAGCGATACACAGCATCGCGAGATCCTTGACCAAGTGGATCCCAAACAACTCAACGAATGCTTTGCCGACATCTTTTACGAACTACAACGAGGCGGCGTGCTCAAAGACTTTGCATTCCAGGATGGGAAGTACTTGATGGCCATTGATGGAACTGGCTATTTTTCGTCAACCACGATTCGATGCCCACAGTGTTTGGTAAAGGAACGAAAGAAAGGAAAGACCGAGTATTCGCATCAATTGGTGGTCGCGGTGTTAGTGCATCCTGATCTCAAGACTGTTATTCCAATCGCGCTCGAGCCCATCGTCCAGCAAGATGGCGACAACAAGAACGACTGCGAACGCAATGCCGTCAGACGTCTATTGAACACGATTCGACAAATGCATCCAAAGTTGAAGTGCATCGTCATCGAAGATGGATTAGCCAGCAATGGCCCGCATATCCAAGATCTCATTTCGCTGAACTTCGAGTTTCTTTTGGGCGCTAAGCCTGGGGACCATACGTTCTTGTTCGACAACTTCATGAAGATGAATGAGTTGGGGCAAGTAAAAAACCTGTCCGTTGAGGTCAACGGAAGTTCGCCAGCAACGCAGACGCAGTGGCACGACCATCTGCAACTCAACGCCACACACCCGGACATCGCAGTCAAGTTCATCCAACACATGGAATTCGACAGCGATCTTGCCGTAAAGCAACGATACAGTTGGGTCACGCAGTTGGAAGTAACGCCTGAGAACGTGCTCAAGTTGGTTCGAGGCGGACGCGCGCGATGGAAGATCGAAAACGAAACCTTTAATACGCTGAAGAACCAGGGTTACAACTTGGAACACAACTTTGGTCACGGGCAAAAGAATCTGTCTACGGTCTTCGCGACGCTGATGATATTGGCTTTCCTTGTTGATCAAGTGCAGCAAACATGCTGTCCGTTGTTCGCCAAGGCGATGGGGAAGTTCAACACACGTCGAGCGTATTGGCACCACATTCGATGCTGCTTTGAAGCGTTCCAACTCGACACATGGGTGGGCCTCTACGTTCAATCCCGCGAAGTAGCCGACACTTGCCAATGGCGGGTGCATCAACGCTTGGTCATCATCGAAAAAAGCACGATCCAACGGATAAAATCAGCTCGACTCGGAGCCAAATCGAGCGCTGGTCCACGAAGAACAAGCCCTAGCAAGAAAAACCAATGTGGGAAAAGAACGCCTTACCCGATCAATTCAAGAAAACTACAACTGACCGGGAATTGCTGATTTTTTGCCGAGTGGCCATAGCCCAAAAGGTTTACTCGATACCCTGGACCGACCCAAAATATGGCTATAGCGCGGAGTTCCCAACCCCGCGACCCGTTCGACTTTACAAAGTCGAGTTCAAAAGCGAAGTGTATAGCAATGGAGGACTAGTCGGCTGGAAATCCGGCCTGCCAGTGTACGGTGGAGATAGTTTCACGGTGTATTGCTTCGAAATCGAAAAAGGGCCACTTGCTGGCAAAAGTGACCTGGAAATCTTTCGTCACTTACTAAGTTCGGTTAAGGGTATGGATACGATTGTTCCTGAGCGAATCAAACTAGGCAAGAAAGCGTGGGAAGGAGTTGACCTTGTAGTC
>JBEBHM010001126.1:0-2153 GCA_040080875.1 Pirellula sp. | reverse complement strand
GTGTCAACGCTCTTTGTCGGCGTTCGTCCAAACGCCTTGAAGCGGTAATCGCCAACGGATGTGCAGGTATCGCCAAACCATCGAGCAATCGAGCACGTACATTCGCAGTTGTCATGGCATCGCTGCTGGTTGTTGCTTCGATCATAGCTTCCTCGCAAAGTGAATTTGACGGCAGGTCTCGATGAATCCACACGATGGATACAAGTGCTGTCCAATCGGATTGTTGTCCATCGTTTCGATCACAGCCCAGGTCATTCCATTCGATCGAAAGTACTCCAACGCATGCTCGATGAGTTGACGACCGATACCGCGCCCTCGGACCGACCGATCGACCGCAAGATTTGGTATTCGCCCTTTGCCACACTCATGATCCAATCGAGTGCTTATGTACCCGAGTACCACTCCATCTTCCTCGGCAACGAACACGCCACGCGGGTTAGCTTCCACGTCGTCATCGACATGTCGGGCTTTTCGCCATCGCCAGTCGCGGTTGCTAAGGATACCAACCACCATTTCGGCCCGCTGGTCAATTGCGATTCCCTCAAAACCCTCGATCGTAATGCGCTTGAGCTCTTCGAGATCGCTCGATTGGTAAGGTCGTATTTTCAAATTAGGTACGTCCATGGGTAACTGCAAAATGAATAGTGTTCGTCCGAGAGTCGGCTACCTCGGCGTGCCCATTCTGCGGTGGCTATTGATTGGAGTGGTGTACGAGACCCGGAGGAGTCAATTGGATCATCGTTCTGTCGTCGGCTGCTTGGCGAGCCTTCAAGACAACTTCGGTCATGTAAAAGCAATCGTCCGCGGTAATGCGCGGAGGGAGTCCACCTCGAAGAAACGTAACGAACTCGACGAACAAGTTTTCCGTCTCACCAAAGGGGATCTGTTGTATTCTATCGGAAACGATCAAACGAATCGTCTCGTCCCCCTCGTTCACTTCGACAACTCCCTTGGTGCCGATTACCCTCAAACGGTCGTCGCTGGTTGACTTTGCACCGGCAGGACGCAAGTAGTCCAAGCGTGCGGTTACGGACGCTCCGCCCACCAATTGCGCTAGAATCGATGCATGATTTTCTGTCTCGACGAACTTGGGCCCCCCTATTTTTCCGTGGAACGCTGCGACGTGTCCGAAATCGAGCCCAGTTACCCAGCGAACCGTATCTAACGAGTGAATGCCAATGTAGGGAATCGTACCCCCGAGCCGCTCTCGGCTCGAGTACCAATCGGGTCGATCTCTCCATTGATACGATTTTTGGGTTGTCACCTGACACACTTCGCCAATATCTCCACGTTGGATGATTTCCCGAACCCGAACATTTTTCGGTTGATGCCGTAACTCCAGCAACATCGTGAGCCGAGATTTCGATTTTTCGAATCCTTGTCGTAGTCGTTCCAAATCTACAAGAGTAGTGACCAGCGGCTTCTCGGACACAATATCTACGTCACGTTCGACCAATGCCTTAAGCTGTTCAAATCGTTCTCCGCTTTCACCGGCCACGCAGCACACATCCAACTTCGCCTCTGCTACTAGTTGTTTCCAATCTGCGAAACCTCTCGCACCGCCGAACAATAGTTCTCTCTTTTGCCAGGAGGCAAGCAACTTGGGATCACTTTCGGCCACCGCAACAACGTCGACGTCCCCCAGCGATTTGGCACCCGCGAGAACCGCACCGATGTGGCCTTTCAGTCCAATAAACCCGAGTCTTAATCGCGGCTTGATTGAGTCACGAGGCAGAGGTGCTTGAGCATCTGCAGTCAGAATTTGGAGCAACAGACACATACAAAATAAAATCCATCGCATGGCGGTATTCGACATTTCGTTGACTCGACTTTGCGTAAGGTACACCACGGAGTTCGCATCTCCGAAGCAGACGTTTGAGCTGATTTTGCATCTCCGAGGTTGTGATTTTCGTGAGACTCACTTCCTCCATGGACGTATCCTAACATACGGCAACAGTGGCTACTGCGGCAGGCTCCCTCCTATATTCTTGTGCCTTTACATTCTTTCGCCGAACGGTGTTGTATAGTCAAGCAAGCCTGCAGACAGTTCCTTTGACAAAAGAATGGCAGACAAAAGAATGGCAGACAAAAGAATGGCAGACAAAAGAATGGCAGACAAAAGAATGGCAGACAAAAGAATGGCAGACAAAAGA
>JBEBHM010000384.1:0-8249 GCA_040080875.1 Pirellula sp. | reverse complement strand
GTCTGCATTGCATACGAAACAAGAGCTCGATCACTTGGTGAATACCCTCAGTCAACTCTAATGCGCCTTCCCACGTAGGTCCGCTTCTCCGAGGCGGAGGACATTGCGTACCGCCCGACACGCTGAATAAATAGGAATCCGTACAGCGAGTTTTCGTGATTATCGAATACCAGCGTCTCGGAGATCCGCTGCTACTTGGGTCCATCTCCGAGTCGGACAAGCGGTCGGCGGGCATGCGACATGCGGGCGGCGAACATTTGGATCTTGAGTCAATCTTGACACAATCTCGGAATTTTTCTAATCCGAATGGTTCGTAAACCGACGTGTCCTTTTTTTAGACAGCATGAGCATCCATCAACCAAGAAAAAAACCGGCCTCCCGCCTGTCGCGATCCCTTCGCTTGATCGGGTGTGTCTGGATTTTGTCAGGGTTTGTTGGATGCCGCCAACGAGCGTACACCGAGTTGTACGTCGAAAACATGGCAGGCGAAATCCGAATGTTGGAGGATCGTGTCTATGAATACGATGCCGCATACCAAGATCTCGAAGCCGAAGTTGATGAGCTAAGTAGAAAAAACGACCAACTCGAGCGCAAATATCGCGATCTAAAAGCTAGCAATTCACTGAACCAGGGAGCAGGTCGCAGGCCATCGAATTCACCTCCCGCAATCGTGGTCGAACCGGAACCCTACGAACTGAGCCCACAAAATACTCCAACGCGCGACGCATTTGAGATTCCGTCGGTCCTCATGCCGGATTCGAACTTGCCATCCACGTCCAGCGAAAAACCACCGTCGGTTCTTCGATCCCCGGCGGCCCCACCGCCTATTCGCGAAAACGTGGTGCCGGCCAAGCCACACGACGCATTGCCGCCTGCCTCCGAATTGCTTCCTTCTGGAACTGGGAGCGATAAACAGCCGACGAGCCCCAACGAGCCTCGGGCTCAATTCAAAAATCAAATCAAGCGGGATGGCTCTGGATCGAAAGCTGCTGAGACTCTCGTCGAACAAGTGGTCATGCCCGAAACCATGATTCGCTCAGCCCAACAGCCTAAGGGATTGGCGGCTCCCCCGACGCCTATGCGACCGACTCCGTCCCATGGCATTCAGTTTGAACCGAGTCCATCCAACGCACCCTCGCTCTTGCCGCGAGCTCTGAAGAACTTTCCTACTGGTAATCCACAGGGAGCGTTAAAACGCAATCAAATACTTATGCCAGAAGGGAGCAAGGTACAATTCGCATCGGCCACCGAACCTATTGATGAAAAGAAGGAAAACCAGCGCGCTACAGAAATAACGGACAAGCGAGTCATCGAGATTGGATTTCATCCTACGCTTTGCCGAGGCCACAATTTTGACGAGACACCTGGAGACGATGGACTGTACTTGGTGGTCACACCGCTGAATTCGGCAGGACAAGTCATCAATCAATCGGGAACTCTCACGGTGGTCATCGAGGACGAAGCCATCGCCGAAAACAACGGGCGTATCGAAGCTCGCGAGTATTCGCCGAAAGAACTCGAAGAAATGCTTTCGCCGATTGGAGCGGACCAAGGCTATCATGTGAGCGTGCCCTGGTCTCATTCGAAACCGGTCAGCCCAAGCGTGGTGGTCTATCTGCGATACAAGTTAGAGGATGGACGATCGTTGGTGAACAAACGCATCGTTCATCTTCGCAAGCCGATGCAAGGACAATCCGCCTGGACCCCTCGCCCATAACCCCGAACTCCCCGAACGCTTAGCTACTCTCTACGCCAATCGACGAGACATGGCGACAGTCCTGGCTGCCTGAAGCCGTAGTGTCAATCAGCCTTCTACCGGCTTGAGAACGGAGCGTGACTATGAACAATCCAATGCTGCAGCCATACATCGAGACCACGTAGCTCCATCCATTTTTAGATTCGGCACATCAGCCTTCGTCTGCAGATCCAGCGATCGGCACCGTGATATTATTGAGCAAGACCGTGTTGGATATGCGAGATTGGACCGCTGACAGATCGGCGGCCGTCACCCGGCGATCCTTGTTGATGTCCCTCGGATCGCCTACCGAAACGATCGTGTTCGAGATGCCGGATTGCACGGCCGACAAGTCCGCTGCCGTCACGCGATAAGGAGCCCCACCGGTGATCTCGGCCATGGCATGCCCCATGTAGAACGCCGACTGCTGACTCAAACCCGTGTTCGCATTCGCCTTGACGATGACTTGAAGCCAAGTGTTCTGAATCGCATTGTCGGCCCACTCGATACGAATCCGTGCTGGCGTACTTCCTGATCCAGGTGTCACCACAATGCTCGTCGGAACCGGAGCACTGGCCCATGCGCTTGGATTGACAACACCCGACGCGCCTGCCGGGGCAACCCGGAATGTGAAGTCGGATGCCGATAGGCTCGTTGCGACCAGCCCGGCTACGTCAATGACCATCCCGTTTAGGCCACGCGAGTAGTTGATCTTGTTCGCATCCGTGGTTGTTCGATCCGCCGCGTTGGACGACGTGTTGGACGCTAGCGTGCTCTTGTTGTTGTCCAGCGCCGCATCCACTCCGCCAATAGTCCCATAGTCCGAGCCCTTGTAATAGACTTGGCGGTTGGTGATCGCGACTAAGGCGTTCAATGCAAAACTGGTCGATGAAATATTGGTGCCATCGCTTGCAGTGATCGTTACCAATTCATTCACGAGTTTGGTGCTCGGCGTATACGACCACGACCAAGTCCCATCGTTGTTCTTGACCACTGTGCCATGCGAAGCCGACAGGGTTGCAGTTCCATTCTCCGGATCGCTCCATGTCCCCGTATTTGTTAGTGTCGTCAAGACATCGCCAGCGACCGAGGCGTTTGCGGTTGTGAGCATGACTGCTTCATCAACATTGGCAACAGGGATGCCGAAGGTGGCTTGGTTGGTGGAGCCGTCGGCGCTGGTTGCGCGAACGATGATCGTATGCATCGCGACTGTTTCGAAATCGAGGTTGGCCTGTGCGAGCGTAATCACCCCAGTCGTTGGATGAATTTGGAATCGCCCGTCTGCCGAATCCAATAAAGAATAGGTCACTGCATTGTTAGAGCCATCAAGGTCTACGGCGTGGGCTGTAATGCCAACGATGGAGCCAACCGGTGCGTTCTCGGCGATGCCATCCACGTTGGAGTCGGTATCCTGCGGTGTGGACAAGGCAAACTCGTTCAAATCCATGACCACCAAAGTAAAGGCCCGCTCGAAACTCGAATTGTCTTGATCTGTGACCTTGATTCGTACGGAATAGCTTTGCTTCGATTCGAAATCCAAACCAATTTTCGTCCGCAGTTCACCGGCCACAATTTCAAACGACGAGTTGTCGGTTGAACCGGTTCCAGAAACGAGCGCGAAGCTATGCGTGTCACCCGAATTGGGATCGACGGCCGAAAGCGTTCCAACCACCGTTCCGATCGGTACGTTCTCGAAGACTTGAGTGGAACTCAAAACGATATCCGTGGGCGTCAAGTTCGGTGGAAGTATGTTGATCGAAGCGGATGCTACCTCGCTACTCAACGATCGGGCAGCGAGCAGGTCAATCAAAACATCACTCCCCTCGGGCAGTTCGTCGGCTCCGTCCCAGGCCGAGAATACAAGATCGTTTGCCGTGCCAACCGACCCGGGATTCGGTTTGAACCGAAGACGCGTGTCGCTGTCGGATGCGAGTAGCAGAATCTTTCCACCGGCCAACTTCGGAGCGACCGGTTGGAAAGCAATCCCGTCGAGCGAGTATTGCCAAGCCCCCAGAGGCGAACTTGTGCTGCGAATTGCGATTCCACTGCCAGGCCCATCCGTGTCTGTCACTCTTCCGCCAATCAAGGACGAAATCAACGAACCAAGATTCGTTACGTCCGGATCGTCGTTATGAATTGTTGCGAACGGATTTGCACCTGAAAGAGTCGGAGCTAAATTTGCGGTTACCTTAAACTCACGGACGTAATTGCCGCCTTCGACTCCATTGGCATCGCCATCGAGCCGATTGCCAGCCAGATCATGGATGGCTGAATCGATGCCGGCAAACGCTGTCACTCGATATTTTCCGACGGGCAAAGTCCCACCGGGAAGCGGTCCTGTGACCAAGGATGGGGAAAGAACTACACTGTTCTGTCCCGGAGCGTAACTCGGTTTCAAAACGTAGACCACATCGTCGGAATCGCCGAAGAGCATATTCGTACCCGCGCCTCGAAGCTCGTAGGCAGATGGTGATCGTGCATCGATTGGATTGATTTCTTCTTGGAAGGTCAATCGGATTTCCGAAACAGGAGTCGCGATGACGCCGCCAAACTGGATTGGTGTGGGAACTGAAGCAGAAATCGTTGGAGGCAATACATCGTTGCTGCTGCCTCGGAATTCGTAGGCGCCGATATCGGTGATCCCCGCGACAATACTGAATTGCACCGAAGGCATGTTTGTTAAGTTCGAAACGCCATCATAGCCTGGGATCAAACTGAACTCTCGGGAGTTTCCTCTTGAGACGCCAACGGTTGGAGTTAGGTTCTTGTTTCCAGGCCCGTACTCATACCGATACGACCCGTCGGACGACATGGTGATCGAAAATTGGACATCGCTCCCATCGGCCTTGTTCGTTGCGTCCCAGCGTACCGTCGTTTGACCAGCAACCGTGTTGTCGATGAAGATGTTGTCGTTCGCACCTGTGGTCGTTAGATCGTCCCAGAGTGCCGCCAGTCGTACGTACTGCTGAAGTTCTGCCGTTGTGTTGTTGAAGTTGCCAGAACCCGTTGCGGTTCCGAATTGAATAAAGCCATTCGATGAGATGTAGGCCGTGGTGTATGTCGTTCCATAGACTGGGAACGCGAAAGGCAGCGTCAACGTCCAAGAATTGTCGTCTGCTTTCCAGTTCTGAGCTGTCCCCTTCTGCTGGTAGTTGTAGAACCCGATCGACGATTGTGCTGTTGCAGTGATCGGCAATATGCCAGCGGTGTTTGCGGCTGTACCGTGCAGCCGAATCGCATCGATCTCTTCCCAAGTCGTTCGCTTGGTCGTATCGATTAAGACCTTGACCCCTTTTACGGCATAAGTTGTCTTGGTGAAAGGAATAAAGAAGTCGACTGCGGTTCCAATGTTGCTTGGATCCACGCCAGTCCATATCGTGCGCACAATGTCAAACGTGTCGATCAGATCAATTCGCGTTACAAATCCGTTGCCCCATGTCTCTCGAACCGTGACACCGTCAGCAAAAAGTGGAACCGCGTAGCCGACCGTAATGAATTCCTGACCCGCATTTGCAGTAAGGGGCGCCCAAGCAGTGGTAGCATCGCCATAAGTATTGGTGTTGGGGGCTCCTAATGTTTGGGCTGCGCTGTATGATGTGGTTGTGTATTGAGAAGAGAACCCAATCACGCTTGCTGCCCATTGCGGTCCCGTTTCAGCTTGCGGTTGCAACAGTATGGAATTCACGTTCTCAAGCGATGAGAGTCCGTTGTAACTGACAAGGGTCATTGCCGAACCATCGCCCGCGGAAACACCCACCGTCGGCGTCAAATTGCGATTACCCGCTCCGTAGTGGAAGCGGATGGAACCATCCGATGCTAACGTTGCAGCGAATTGAACTCGACCGCCATCTGCAACTGCGGTCCCGTTCCATCGGAAGGTAACTTGATTCGCAACACTCGTATCCACGTAGATATCGCTGTCCGTTCCCGCTGTGGTTAGATCGTCCCACAAAGGTGCGATGCGTTTCGCAAAAGACAAACCTGCCGTGGAATTGGCCGAGTCGGATGCGTTATTGTTGTTGCCGAATTGAAGAAAGCCGTTCGACGAAACCCAGACGGAACTGTAGCTGGTACCGTAGAATGAGAATGCAAATGGCAGAGAGTACGACCAAGCATTGTTATCGGCCTTCCAGTTTTGTGCGATCCCGGCAGAAGCTGGTGCATAGACGATCGACGGCACTTGCGATGAAACATAGAGTGGACCACCCGCGTTGTTGGTAGCTGGATCGTCCGTGCGAGAGAACCCCTCGATGTCGGTCACTGCTGCTTCCCATGAGATGCCTCGATCGATGGCCGGCGAATTCTTGGTGCGATAGAAGTTATCGTCTTGCCCACCGTGAAGGCCGCCTCCTGGCGTTGCAACATATCCGAGAATGTTGTCAGCCCCATCGATATCGACAAACCCCGGGTTGCCTTCGAGACTGTTTGCGTCTTTGCTGGATGCTGTCCTCCAATCGGTGATCGTGTCGCGGGCAGCTCCGTTCCAAAAACCTACGTTTGCGTTGGGATCGGCACCTTGATGGAAGAGGTTGTAATCGCTGATGAAGCCAACTTGGCTCGTGTTGTCGACATAGAGCCCATATCCGGCCAACACCCAAAGGATGTTATTCGAGATGCGATTGTTTCTGGCGGACGAGTCGAGCCGGATCGCGTCGCCAACGGTTTGGTAGATCGTGTTGTTGAGAAAATTGGCACCGACCGTGTTTCCTGAGTTCTTGATCAGGAAGCCGCGATTGGTATTGGCATAAACCAGATTACTGTTGACGCTGCCATAGAAATTGGTGAGCGTCTGTACACCGATGGAGTTTGAATAGACATAGTTCCCGGTGACTTGAACATAGGTGTCTGCGGTAACAGCCGCTAACCGATTATTGTAGAGCCGATTCCCCGAGACAATCGATGGAAAGGCAGGGTTACCGCTGACGGACCAGATGCCTGCATAGTTGCCGTAGACCGTGTTGTTCGACGCAACGGTTCCTCCATAGATGTACATCCCCGCGTCATTGTCACCATTGTGACCATAGACTTCGTTGTTCATGACAAGCATGGCCAAGCTGCCGCGACTATCTGCATAAAGGCCATACTCGAAATTGTCGCGAATCTTGTTGTCGCGAATCGTCAGGCGAGGAGAGGCAGCAGGTAACGAATAGTCTGCTGCGATCCCCGCTCGGTTTCCGTGGATGTCGTTCCGCGAAATGGTTGTGCCGGATGGCGGTTGATAGATTCCTGTGTCCGATTGGTCGTAGATTTCGTTGCTATCAATGGTGTGGCCGACGCCGCCACCATTGAAGAAGATGCCATACCGCTGATCGTCGCCGGTTGGTCCGGCGGGAATACCGTAGAACTTGTTACCTGAGACGATCCAGTTGTCATTGGTTGTTCCGATCCAGAGACCGGAATACGAGTTGCCATAAATTTGGCTGTTGGTGATCGACACGTTGTCGGAGTTCGATCCATTACTGGCAATCAATCCGACTTCTCCGCCAATCCATCGGAGTTGATCGATGGTTACACCGTTTGCATTGAACAGCGAGAAAACATATTGGGTGGCATTGACATTTCCGCGATCGATGACGCTGGGGCTGACCGCTGAACCGCGAATCGTGACGCCGCTGTCTTGATTCTCCACAGCAATGTTTCGATAAGTGCGATAATTACCACTCGCGATATTGACGACATCACCTAGATCCAGGTTGTAAGATTGCAGCAAACCGGAAAGCGAACGAATGGGCGAGTCGGATGTCTTGCCGCTATTCAGATTGTTGCCAGTTGGACTGACGTAGTACTGAGCGCCTGAGTTGGCGATCCAGAACGGCGCATCGCTACGATCGGAAACGGTAGCAGACTGAACGCTCGTTGCACGAATCTTGTAGTTGTTGTTAATCGCAAAGTCAGATGGAACGGTCCAATTGAAGGACGCATTGCCGTAACGATCGACTGGTAAATTCGATGCGCCTGCGATCGGTGTCCAGTTCGTGCCGTCGCTGGAGACATCGAGTGCCACAGTCGGCGATGCGACCCCCTGCGGAGTGTTGAGGGCGATATCGATGCCTGCCAACGTCGCTACGTTGGTTTTGTTTACCAATTCCAGCGCCAATCCTGTACCACCACTGACGTTGATATTGATATATTCTTCTGTCTTGGCTTTGAACCGCCCGCCTGCCGATGCGAAGATATCGTAGTTGGTGCGCAAAGTCGTTCCCATCAACTTGATATCGAAGAGTCTTTGGTTTGAGGAAGTGAAAAAATCCTCGACAAAGTGCATGCGCACGCGATAGGTGCCGTCCGGCACTGGGATGTTTAGATTCAATTTGCCCGATGTGTCGTAAACGATGGTCTTGTAGACATCGGCTGGGGCAGGGTCCGCAACACCTGTTAAATCAATTGCGGATCCAATGGTTGCTGACGACAGCGATCGCGGTGAGTATGTTCCCGCTGCGGCCCACGCCCCTACCGTGCTCGCCCCGCCATTGAGCAAGACCGACGTTTGATACTGCTGCAATCCCGCTGTTCG
>JBEBHM010000383.1:0-8252 GCA_040080875.1 Pirellula sp. | reverse complement strand
AACAACGTATGCAATGGGGAGAATGAACGGTCGAAACTTCATGGAAATGCAATCCTACCCATAGTGGGAGTTTGAGATCTGCGAATCAGCTTGCCCCTATGCTACAAGCTCTCGGATCAATGAGGATATTTGCGTACCACAAGTCTCGGACAATCCAATGTTGACGTCGAATTATTGAGGTCGACTCTAGAAGCTGATGTTCCCAATACTTGGACTCGCTAGCACTGCGGATGTGAAAAAGGTGTCCGGTACCGTTTCAATAAAAAGCAGACAAAATCAGGGAATCAGGCCATTTTTTGTTGTTTCGGTTCGGTTCGTCCTCCGTATTTGGCGGCGCACTTTAGGCTTCCTACATCGACCACGTCCATCGCCGCCGCATGCGGTTGACGTTCGAAGTTTGAATTGATGGTTCGAATCCTTGCCCGCTTCAAAGCGCACTTCCCAGCCGCTGGTCTGTCAGCAAAGTAAAGAAGTGAAACACGCTGGTATGGACGTCAGCGGTTAACTGGGGGAATGGTATGGAGGCCAAGTCGAATGGTAGCAGGTGTGAGGTATGAGTTGTGAGGTATGAGGTATGAGTTGTGAGGAAATCCAAGCGGCCAAGGAATCGTTCAAGAGATGAAAACGGAATAATGATCGAGCCAATACGGGCCGAACCATCGGTATCCGGCACAGGCCCAACGGCGGTTGTCACCGCCGCCTAGACATCTGTCGTCCCTACCGGGACTAAATCTCGAGAACCGAAATGAGGCATCTGTCGTCTTTGTCGGAACTGACCGGCTGACTAACGACTATTGGTCAAACAACTTTCCTGACAAACATTTGTTAGCTAGTACTACAGCGCAGAGTGGCGTTGAGTCAACCATTGCAAAACGCCCAACCGGTTTTGCGGAGCAAAACCGCCACATGTTGCGCTGTAGTAGTCGGTTGGTGTATATTTGATACTCCTCGTTGATCGCCAGTTTCAACTGCTTCAAAATCGTACTCGTCGTACCTGCGTTCCACGAGAAGTTTCGACTATTGATAGATTTGCTTGCGTTGGGCATAGGGCCATATCATGTACGGGAAGCGTAGAATTTTTTTGGGGTTGCTCATCGGCGGCGTTGCATTGGGAGAACAACTTATGGCCAGTATCGACATGGACGCTTGGGACGACGCGATTCGGGTGCTCGACCACGCGACTGCAAGTGGACAAGTTCGCGGTGCATCGATTTTTGCACGCATTGGCAAGGACGTTTTGTCACGGGCATTCGGAACCGCGGACACGACGCAAAAATCGTTTCTTTTAGGTTCCATCTCGAAGCCAATCTCCATCGCAGCGTTCATGACACTTTATGATCGTGGCAAGTTTGATTTGAACGATCCTGTTTCTAAATACATTCCTGAGTTCCAGGGTGACGGTCGAGAAAAAGTACTGGTAAAACATTTGCTCACGCACGTGTCCGGGTTGCCTGACCAATTGCCTGAGAATGCCGCCTTGCGATCCAGTCATTCATCGTTGGGAAAATTCGCTGAAGGCGCCTGGCGTGTGCCTCTCAAGTTCGTTCCTGGAACGAAGTACGAATATTCGAGCATGGCAATCATGTTGGCGGCAGAGATGGCGCAACGCTTGTCGGGCGTTGAGTTCAAAGAGTTTGTCGATCGTACCGTACTGCAACCGCTTGAAATGACGCGATCGGCCGTTGGAATGGGGCGATTACGGGACGACGATGTGATGTCTTGCCAGGTCGAATTTGGAGCAATCGAGGCTGGGGGTGGGTCGCCCGACTCCAAATCTTGGGATTGGAATAGCAGCTACTGGCGTCAGCTAGGCGCACCCTGGGGCGGAGTGCATGCGTCTGCAGAAGACATCGCCAAATTCCTGCAGGAGTTTATGCATCCTACAGGCAAATTTCTCAAGAAGGAAGTGGCCAAAATGATGGTTCAGAATCATAATCCCGCCCATCTTCCTTCGCGTGGACTCGGGTTCGATGTGGGGTTGAACGAGTTCTGCACCCCCTGCACGGAGCAAACGTTTGGTCATTCCGGTTCGACGGGTACACTTGCCTGGGCGGATCCCGCCCGCGATCGATTGTGCGTCGTTCTTACCACGCTGCCCGCCACCGCGGTGACGCCGCACCCACGGCAGCTTGCCTCCGATTGCATTTCGAACGCGAGCTAGGGCACACGTAGGTCCGCATTTCCAAGGCGGAAAACTCCGCGTCTCGGAGATACGCGGCTACGTGGAAAACTCCGCGTCTCGGAGATACGCGGCTACGTGGTAGAGGATTTCCGGATAGCTGGTATACTGCCCGCTCCTTTTTCAGATAGACGCATTCAATTCGGCGTGACGTGGTGGCGTTACTGCCACATTTTTCCCTTTTATTTCGATGCAAATTAGAGACTCCCAGTCCATTCTGCCCCCAGCCAACACTGATGCGACGCTCGGGCCAGATACTTCCCTAAGCCCAACCGGTCGCGGAAGAATGGGAACTTGCCTCGGAGTGAATATCGCTGCAACCGGTTCCTGCGTTCCGAAGCAAATAGTAACCAACGATGATTTAGCGGAGTTGGGCTGCGACAGTGACTGGATCATCAAGCGAACTGGCATCTCGGAACGCCGACGAGCGGCGGCCGATCAAGCGTCCAGCGACTTGGCATACGAAGCGATCCTCGCATGTCTCGATCAAGCCAGTGTGTCATCCACCGATGTAGATCTCTTGATCTGTGCAACAATGACACCTGACTTTATAACTCCATCGACTGCATGCATTCTGCAGCGCCGGTTGGACTGCATCGCGCCTGCCTTTGATTTGAGCGCCGCATGCGCTGGCTTCATGTATGCCTTGATCACGGGGGCTCAGTACGTTCGGAGCGGAATGGCTCGCAATGCGATTGTTGTCGGGAGCGAAGTCATGAGCCGAGTTGTGGATACCAAGGACATCAAGACTTATCCGTTGTTCGGTGACGGAGCAGGCGCGGTATTGCTTCAGCCATCTGGTACGCACGACATGAACAGCCAGGGGCTCGTCAGTTTTACCCTGGGTTCCGAAGGCGACTGCAACGCATTGTGCGTGCCGGGGGGTGGTTCACGCGAACCGTTAACGCAAGATGCATTGAACGCTGGACGACAGTACTTGCAAATGGACGGACGCAATGTATTCGTCTGGGCGGTGCGCGTCGTCGTCGACAGTATCAATGATGTATTGGCGTCGTCAAAGATTTTGGCAACAGAAATCGATTGCGTGATCATGCATCAGGCCAACATTCGAATTGTGGATGCCGCCATTAGTTCCTTCGCAATTCCAAAAGAAAAAGTGTTCATCAACCTAGACAAATATGGAAACACGTCTGCGGCGAGCATTCCGCTGGCGTTGGATGACGCGAATCGCCAAGGCATGATAAAACGTGGCGATATGGTTCTGCTATGCGGCTTCGGTGCGGGGTTAACTTGGGGTACGGCATTGATTCGGTGGTAGAGATATTCCCGATTTCCAAAATCACAGTTCATTCGCTTTTCCTGAACCTGAGGCGTTAGCCGATCGATTACAAGACTCGACTAGCGCGATCATCATTACCCACAATTCGATTCGTCGGATGACAAAAACGCAAGGATTCGTACTCGTACTCAGCCAGTAGGGCGGTACTCGTACTCGAAGGGTGCTTGTCGATTCGAGTACGAGTACGAGTACCAATTCATTGAGTACGAGTACGATAGTAACCTATGAAATATGGGTAATGATGAGGGCTAGCGCACTAGCCCCTCACGCTCAACACAAGCCGGTACTTTTTTCATCAATAGGAATTCTCGATCATGAGTCCAACAGGGAAACTGTTTCGCATTGGAATCGTTGCCATCCTGCATGAGTCGAACACGTTTATTGAATACCCAACCGAACTTAGACATTTTGAACAGAACTTGCTCGTCGAGGGAGAGGCAGTTCTGGGAGCATTTCGTGGCTCAAATCATGAGGTCGGAGGCTTCATCGCAGCGTTGGAGGACGCATCAGGCTTCGAGCCCGTTGGCGTATTTGCAGCCCGTGCGATGCCGTATGGCACTATCACCGAAGCGTGTTGGTCGACGCTCATGGAGCGGTTGACGGCGGCCGTGGATCGAACGTCAGCGATCGACGCGTGGCTCGTTGCACCCCACGGTGCCACGGTGGCTGAAAACGCCTTGGATGCAGACGGGTTTTGGTTGACTCGGCTGCGGGAATTGGTCGGTACCGAGACCAAGATCATCGGGACACTCGATTTGCACGCAAACGTATCGCTAAAAATGGTCGATGCTTGCAACGCATTGTTCGCCTACAAAACCAATCCGCATTTGGACCAACGCGATCGAGGCATGTTCGCGGCCCAAGTCCTCATGCAATCGCTTCAAAAGCATATAGCGCCTGTGTCGGTACTCGGTCAATTACCCATGTCTGTCAACATCGAACGTCAAGCCACACGAGAACCCCAAGGCGCACGTCTCCGCTATCGCGTGGACGCTTTGAAAGAACGCGAGACAAAGCTGATCGATGTATCCTTCCTTTATGGCTTTCCTTACGCGGACGTACCGGAAATGGGGGCATCGCTCATCGTGGTGACCGATGGCGATCTCGATCTGGCAAAACGCATTTCGGAGGAATTGGTAGAGAAATGGTGGAGCGATCGAGATGCATTCCGTGGACAAGGCGTATCCATCCAAAATGCGATCGAGATGTGCCTGCCGGTTGACGAGCATCAGTGCATCGGGTTGCTGGACATGGGTGACAACATCGGTGGTGGAAGCCCGGGCGACGGAACACTGATCGCACACGAACTGCTTCGTAACGGAATCCTGCCTGCGTTCGTTTGGTTATGTGACGAAGAATCCGTTGCCCAAGCCGCAGCTGCGGGCCTAGGTAGTTCGCAGGTCTTTGCCTTGGGTGGTAAATCGGACTCCTTGCACGGCCCGCCCATCTCGGACAAATTTACCGTCCGGTGGTTAGGGCCCGGAAAGTTTACCGAGAGTCAACCGAGGCATGGAGGTTACAGCAGCTTCGATCAAGGGGATACGGCGATCTTGGTCAATGCAGGAGGTCTCACGGTGATGATTGCGAAACGGCGCGTCGCGCCGGTCAGCCTGTGTCAGCTGAGTGCGTTTGGGCTCGAACCGGGAGATTTCCGCGCCCTCGTGATCAAAGGAGTTCATGCACCGGTGGCCGCATATGAGTCGGTTTGCACTAAACTCATTCGCGTAAACACTCCGGGCGTGACTTCGGCCGACGATTCTGCATTCGAGTACCGTCATCGTCGGCGACCGATGTTCCCGTGGGAAACAGCCGGCTAGCAACTTAGTCATTTGGAATTTTTTGTTCGGTCGCTTGTTGCAAACTGCGATCGAATGGTAAAACAGGCGAATCACGGAATGCTATACTAGTACTCTTGTCACCACTGAGAACTAGGGTTGCGGATTCTTGCGGCTAGCGCCTCAGGCTCATTTCAGAAACCGGAATGGCCTTCCGGTTTCTGGCACCAGCTTCCGGTCTTGCTCAAAAACCGGGTGCTAGCGAACTGCGGCTAATCCCAAATCTCAGCTGTGACAATGCACTTGGTCAAAGTTGCTCAGCGCAAGAGCGCAAGCCCGTGTATCCCATCCCTGATTTGGAGCGAGAAAATTCCATGCTTTGTAGACTCTCCGTGTTATTTGCTGCACTTGTCTTTACATTTCTATTAGGTGATCCATTGAAAACCCATGCTCAATCGCCAACCAGAACTCTCGGAACGATCGAGCGACTCGATCCCAAGCTCGACGATTTGTTAGCCAAGGACGCTAAGTTGCAAATACTTGCAGATGGGTTTACGTGGACCGAAGGGCCCGTTTGGATGGGAGATGCCAACACAGGCCATTTGTTGTTTTCGGATATTCCACGCAACAGCATTTTCAAGTGGACTGCAAGGGATGGAATCCAACTGTTTATGAATCCATCCGGATACACGGGAGTTACCTATTACGGACTTGAACCGGGTAGCAACGGCTTGTTAAAGGATATCGATGGCAACTTGGTCCTGTGCGAGCACGGCGATCGTCGAGTCAGCGTCCTCACTCCGCGAGGCGGAAAACGTACTCTGGCGGACAACTATCAAGGCAAGCGACTCAATAGCCCCAACGACGCAGCGTTAAAGTCCAACGGCGATCTTTACTTCACCGACCCTCCCTACGGATTGCCAGCGAGAGAAAATGACCCTCGACGCGAACTGGACCATTTTGGAGTGTATCGAATCTCGAAAAAAGATGGCGCCATCACGCTGCTAACCACAGAGCTTCAACGCCCCAATGGAATCGGATTCTCACCTGACGAAAAGACGTTGTACGTGGCTCAAAGCGATCCCAAAAAAGCCATTTGGATGAGTTTCGAAGTCAAAGGCGACGGGATGCTCGAAAAGGGCAAGCTGTTTTACGATGCAACCGCCGAAGTTGGCAAGAAGCCCGGCTTGCCGGATGGACTTTCTGTCGATCTTCAAGGCAACCTTTGGGCGAGTGGGCCAGGTGGTATCTATGTTTTCAACAAAGATGGCAAACTGCTCGGGTTGATCAACACGGGCGAGCGAACGAGCAACTGCGCCTTTGGCGGAGACGGCTCAACTCTCTTCGTCACGGCCGACAGCTACCTTTGTCGTATCGAGACGATGGTCAAGGGCAAACCTTGATCGAATGCTACAATATCAGTCCCTTTACCAGGTCAACACGCGAGTCTTGTTGACCGAGCTGTCCAGCCAGCTTGGGCGGCGCGCTACGCTGGATGACATCGAGGACAAAACGCTGGAACAGTGGCAGGAATGTGGATTCCAGTTTGTTTGGTTGCTGAGCGTTTGGCAAATTGGTCCCAGGTCCCAAGGAATCTCGCGTGCGAACGTACGTTGGCTGCACGAGTTTCAGTCAACCCTCACTGACTTGTGTGACGACGATATCGGTGGATCGGGATTCGCTATCCAAAAGTATTCCGTGCATCGCAACCTCGGCGGAAACGAAGCTTTGCATCGATTGCGGAATCGCATGAAGTCGTACGGGCTCCGGTTGATCCTCGACTTTGTTCCGAACCATACAGGACCGGACCACCCCTGGGTGAATGAGCATCCGGATTATTTCGTCCAAGGGACCGATCAAGACCTTGAGCGCGAGCCTGACATCTATACTCGCCTGGCTACCAAACATGGCGAGATTGTATTTGCGATGGGGCGAGATCCTTATTTTCCTGGGTGGATAGACACGCTGCAACTTAACTATGGAAACCGAGCTTTGCAGACCGCGATGCAGGAAGAGTTGGAGAGGATAGCCCTGCAATGCGATGGCGTTCGGTGCGACATGGCGATGTTGCTGTTGCCGGAAGTCTTCCAGCGAACTTGGCAGATTCCGTCAGAACCTTTCTGGCCCACGACGGTGCAACGCATCCGGGCGAAGCACCCCAAGTTTACTTTCATCGCAGAAGTCTATTGGGACCTCGAGTGGGAATTGATGCAGCAAGGATTTGATTTCTGCTACGACAAACGATTGCATGATAGTCTACGAGCAGGTGACACACCGTCCGTCCGATCGCACTTGCATGCCGACTTGGCATATCAAAATCGCCTCGTTCGGTTTCTTGAGAACCATGATGAGCCGCGTGTCGCTTCGGCGTTCAGCAGCGCTCAACATGCTGCTGCTTCGGTCATCTGCTTTTTAGTTCCCGGAATGCGATTTTTTCATCACGGTCAATTGGAGGGCAAGCGAGTCCGGATATCCCCTCACTTGATTCGCGGACCGGCCGAAGCGTACGACACCGAGGTCGCGAAAAATTACCGACGTCTCTTAAGCATCTTGCGATTACCGATCGTTCGCAAGGGCGCATGGAAAAGACTGGAACCGCTGGAAGCGTGGCCCTCCAACTTTACGCATCAGGACTTCGTGAGCTTTCAATGGCTAGACACCGATGGCTCTCTCTTGGTCGTCGTGGTGAACTATAGCGATCACATGAGCCAATGCCGCGTTCGACTGCCGGACCTTGGCGGTGGAGCAACTCGACCGATTCGATTGCAGGACCTTTGGGACGAAACGCCTTACGTACGAGATAGCCACGAGCTGTCGCATTCCGGCCTGTTCGTCGAGTTGCCAGCGTGGGGAATCCACGTGTTGAGGGTTGAGGGTTGAGGGTTGAGAATTAAGAATTAAGAATTAAGAATTAAGTACTCGTACCGCCCTACTGGCTGAGTACGAGTACGAAAGCCTGCGATTTTTGCAAAAGGCAACTGGACTTGTGGGTAATGAT